>DATKAO010000232.1 GCA_035498015.1 Myxococcota bacterium | reverse complement strand
CTGGGGCGCGGGCTGCTGCGCCTGCGCGCGCGCCGAGTCACTCACGCCGAATGCGAACGCCGCCGCGAGACAGGCGAGGACCGCGCGCATCCTAGTTCGTCGCGCTGGGGACCGTGAAGGTCCCCTTCAGCCCCTGGCGCGCGAGACAGCGTACGCGGTCGGGCATGGCCGCGAACGGCGCCGCCGAGCGCAGGGCCTCGAGCGCCGTCGCGCCGACGCCCGCGTCGCTCGCCATCTCGAGCTCGGAGCTCATCACGGAGCCGCTCGCGTCGAGCTTGAACTTCAACAGCACCTTCTGCCCGCTGGGCGCGTCGCCCGGCAGATTCCAGCGCTGGTACATGCGCGAGCGCACCTGCTCGAGGTAGCTCGAGACTTCGGGGCGCTTGAGACAGTCGTCGAGCGGCACGCCGCCTTCGCCGCCCGTGCCGTTCCCGCCCTCGCCGCGCAGGAAGCCCGTGCCCACCTTGGTGTTCACGTTGGCCAGCGGCGCGCCGTCGGGCACGCCGAGCACGTCGCGGCCGCTGGCGATGCCTTCGCGCACCGAGGAGCCGTTGCCCAGATTGACCGCCGAGCCCGTGCCCGTGGTGTTGCCCTGCGCCACCACCTGCTTCGGCCCCGCCGACGCGCCGGTGGGGAGCGCCGCGTTGGTCTGCCCGCGCAGCGCGGGTGCCGCCGCCGCGCCGAGGTCGATCTTCGCGACCTGCGCCGTGGCGACTGAGTCGATCGCGGTCGCGCGCTCGGCCACCACGGTGGCGTGCGCGATGTCCTTGGGCGCGACCACGGCCGCGACCTCGTTCATCTGGATCTTCTGCGCGGCGACCGAAGGCGCAGCCTGCTGGATCACCGTGGGGTTGATGATCGAGGGGGCGACGGCCTGGGCCTGCGGCTTGAAGTCGAGCGATTTGCGCTCGGCCAGCGCCTTGGGCGCGGGCGCCGGCGCGGGCTGCTCGGGCTTCTTCGCCTCGGGCGGCGGCTCCGGCTCGGGCGGCGGGGGCGGAGGCGGCGGCGCCGCTTCCTTCACGATCTGCACCGGCAGGATCTCTTCGCGGATCGCGGGGAACCACCACGCCAGCGACAACAGGAGCAGGAACAGCAGCGCGTGGACGCAGAACGAGATCGCGCCGCCGCGCGCGTTGTCCGCGGCGACGTTCCCGATGTCGAAATTCATGCCCGGGAACGGCTCGCGCTTGGCTGCGGGCGTGCCGGGGCGGAACGCCGCGCCGATGCGGCGGGTGCGCATCGGATGCGCTCGGGGTCGCCGGCGCTGGATTCGCAAGGGCTGAGTCATCTGTTCGAGCGCGCTCCTGGGTTTCGTGGTCCTGCCACCTTCCCCGGTGTCGCCGCCACTACGTCCGTGTCCCTGCTCGACGGATCGCTGCACGCTCATGAGGCGGCAAGTGCTTGCCGATGTCTCTCATCGGAATGCGCAGGCGGTCGCTCAAGCGGACGGCTGCGCCTTGGACGCGTGCCCGAAAGGGCCGATTCGGCGCGGTTTTTAGCAAGGAAAGCGACCGGATGCTAGGCGAGCCCAGGGGCGCCAGTCAACGCGCGACGAGCCGACCGAAGCCTGCGATCCGGCGGGCGATCGGATAGCCTCCCGACTCCTCTATCGAAACTGAAGGGACCACCGTGGATCCAGCGACACAAGCCGCCATGACCGCCGCCGCGGGCGCGCAATCGACCTTCGATGCGGCTGCCGTTCTGCACATGCTGTGGCAGGGGCGCCTCACCGTCATCCCGCTCGTCGGGTGCTCGTTCATCGCGATCGCAATCGTGTTCGCGCAGGTGTTCCGGCTGCGGGGCATCGACAAGCGCAGCCGCGAGCTCACGCGCTCGGTGGTCGACGCGATCGTGAAGCACGACATCGTGACCGCGCGCTCGCTCTGTGAGTCGGGCAAGACACCGCTCGCAGGCATCTTCCTGGAAGGCCTCCGCTGGCGGAACATCGCGCTCGAGGACTTGAACGCCGTGCTCGCGACCTCGCGCGCCGAGGCGATCACCGAGCTGAAGCGCGGGCTGTGGGTGCTGGGCACGATCGGATCGCTGGCTCCGTTCATCGGCCTGTTCGGCACGGTGTGGGGCATCCTGCGCTCCTTCCACGACATGGCGACGCAGGGCTCGGGCGGCTTCGCGGTCGTGGCCTCGGGTATCTCGGAAGCGCTGGTCGCGACCGCGGCCGGCCTCCTGGTCGCGATCATCGCGCTCGCGTTCTTCAACTGGCTGCAGGTGCGCAACAACGCGGTGAGCGGCCTGTTCTCGCGCTCGTGCGAGCGGCTGGTGCAGGCGCTCTTGTACGTGGAATCGGCGAGCCCGGCCCCGTCGTACGAGGACGAGAAGCCCTCGGAGGTGCGGCATGGCCGCCCGCTCCCTGCCTAGCGGAGACGACGAAGGCGGCGAGGGCATCGTCGCCGAGATCAACATCACGCCGCTGACCGACATCTTCCTCGTGCTGCTGATCATCTTCATGGTCACGACCAGCGTGATCTCGAACCAGGGCAAAGAGGTCGACCTGCCGAACTCCGCCGTGGCGTCGTCGACACCGACCGGTGTCTCGGTCACGGTGACTTCGGAGGGCGAGATCGAGGTCGACGGCAAGGCCGTGAGTGAGAAGGAGCTGCCGGCCCGGCTGAAGGCCGCGCTCGACGCCGCGAAGGACAAGATCGTGATCCTGCGCGGCGACAAGAAGGTGCTGCTCGGCCAGGCCGTGAACATCCTCGACCTGGCGCAGGAAGCCGGCGCCAAGGGCATCGCGCTCGCGACCAAGCCACCCGCGCCCGGCGAGAAGTCCTGACTTAGCGCGGTACGCGCGCGGGCGGCCGCGCGCTCGCGCCTCCGCTCGGCTGTGCCTCGCTGCGCGCCCTTCGGGCTTGCGGCGTAGAATCCAGTACGAGGGAGGGCTGGGTGTGTCGATCGTCAAGCGCGTCCTGTTGTATCTCCAGGCGGCGTTCTATCTGTTCGGTGGGACCATGCATTTCCTGCGGGCGGACGCCTATCTGCCCATGATGCCGGACTATCTCCCGGCGCACGCGGAGCTCGTGTTCCTCTCCGGCGTGGCCGAGGTACTGTGCGGGCTGGGTCTGCTCTTGCCGCAGACGCGGCGGCTGGCGGCGTGGGGCACGATCGCGCTCTTGATCGCCGTCTTCCCCGCGAACATCCACGTGGCGCTGCACAACGTGCCGCTGTTCGGCGCGACCGAGGGCGCGGGGGCGCTCAACTGGGTGCGCCTCCCCTTCCAGGCCGTGCTGATGCTCTGGGCGGGGTGGTACACGGGTGAGTCCGTCACTCGGCAGCGAGCGCCTGAACCGCTGAGTGCACCGCGCTGACCACGCGGGCCAGGCGCGCGTAGTCGAGCGTTTCGGGTGTGTCCGTCGCCTCGTGGTAGTTCGGGTTCCGATAGAACGAGGTGTCGGTGACCATCAGTGCGGGGAAGCCCTGCTCCCAGTAGCTGCGGTGGTCGGAGAAGTCGATGCCCGTGAGCCACTGCGGCGCGTTGATCGATTCGACGGGTACGGTGCCGGCTGCGCGCATGGCGCGCTTCACGCTGCGCGTGAGTGAGCCCTGCCCCAGGTTCCCGACCAGCGCGATGAAGTCACCGCGCGAGGGATAGAGCGCGCCGAAGAGCGCGCTCGGGAAGCCCTGACTGTCGGGCGCGTCGCTGAAGTAGCCGAGCATTTCCAGCGAGAGCATGGCGCGCACGTGCACGCCGGCGGCGGCGAGCGCAGCCGCGTGGTGGGCGCTGCCCATATGCGGGGTCGCGAAGTACGGCGGCTCCTCGAGTGAATAGGCCACCAGCTCCACGGCCGTGCGCGGCGGCGCGCGGCCCAGCATGCGCGCGAGCTCGAGCAGGCCGGCGACGCCGCTCGCGTTGTCGTCGGCGCCCGGCAGCGGGTCGCACACGTCGTAGTGCGCGCCGACCACGACCCGCTCCGAAGACTCCGGACCGAAGCGCGCGAGCACGTTGCGGTAGGTCTCGCCGTCGGTCACCCAGGTCTGCTCGCTGACTCGCCCGCCCGCGGCCGCGAGCTCCGCGTCGATCCACGCCGCGGCCGCGTCGAGGTTCGCCACGTGACTCGCATCGCGCGGGTGGAAGCGCTCGGCCAGCATCCGCACCGAAGCCTCGAGCCGCGCCGGATCGGCGGGCGGCGCGCTGGCCGCGCCGCCCGGGATCACCGGCTCCGTCACCACGCACGCCGCGACCAGCGCCGCGGTCGCGAACAGGCCCAGGTCGACCCACAGCACGAAGGGCAGTGTCTTCACGTCCTGAAGATAGTCTGCTAGCGCCCCTTGTTCAGCCGCCCGATGTCGATGTAGCGCCGCACCTTGCCCTTGGTGTCGTAGGGCACGCCTTCGTTGTTCCAGAACTCGATGCGGTTGCCGGTGCCGGTCTGCACGTTCACGATGATGTCCGAGACCACGCGCAGGTCCTTGGGCTGGCTGACTCCCTCCCAACCCGGATACCACACGCCGTCGGCGGCCTTGGGGTCCTTGTTGGCCTTGCCGTCCCAGTCCTCGCTGTAGCGGTGGTTGTGCCAGATCACCTTCCACAGCTCTTGCTTTCGGTCGTAGGCGAAGCTGTACAGCGGCTCGTAGGTGTCCTGGTCGATGTAGATGTCCTTGTGGTGGTACGGGTGGTCCTCGTTCTTGGGCGTGAAGCGCACGATCCAGGCCTTGCGCAGCTCCCAGCGGTCACTGGCGTAGGAGAAGCCGTAGGGGCCGAAGTTGTAGGTGTCGGTGTACGGGTAGGCGAGTGACTTGGTGTTCGTGGGCGCGATCACGAGCTTCTCGCCGAGACACTGCCACTTGTACTGGGGCGGAATGCCCGAGAAGCTGCGCAGGTCGTCGAGCGTGAAGTCGGTGCCCTGCACCGAGTCGGTGCGCTGCGCCGACGAGATACGCCGCACGCGGCGCAGGTCGGGCACGTAGACCCAGGTGTCGTCGTTCTTGGCCTTGGCCAGCGGCGCGTCGGCGCTCTTGTAGCGGTAGGTCAGCACCTGGATGCCGCGCGCGTCGAACGGCGCTTCGACCTCGATGCCGAAGGCGTTCGAGCGCTTCTCGTTGGCGAAGATGTCGCCCTCGTTCTCGGCGTACTGCGGCTCGACGCGGTTCGAGAGCAGGATCGTCTTCGACGTGCCCTCGTAGTACAACGGGAGCTGCTCACCGCGGTCCCAGTAGGTGTACGACCAGCTCGCGGCCGCGCCGTCGCCGTTCCAGCTCTTGTTGAAGTTCCAGATGATCTTCGTGCCCGCCTCGGGATCGCCCTTGCAGTCGATCGCGGGGTTCGGGAAGGGCTGGCCCGCGACGTAGCCCTCGAGCGAGCCGTCCTCGCCGAGCTTGGCCTTGCCCGCGTTCGTGTCGGTTGCAGTCACGTAGGCGTCGGCGGCGCCGTACTTCCGCAGGCTCGGGCCGATCACGAGCTGCATGCCCTCGTAGAAGAAGAACTCGCGGTTGTCCCAGAACTGCGGGGGGAGATAGTCCTTGAGCTTGTCGACCTCTGCGAAGGAGATCACGTCTCCTTCCTTGAACGGCGTGGTCGGAAGGACGTCCTGAGGGCCCTTCTCCCCCGCGAACGCCGGCTCTGCCACGAGCGCGAGCCCTAGAAGCCAGGCGAACCTTCGCATTGCAGTCACCTCCGGCCCGAATGGGTCGGAGAGTGCTACGCGCAGGCGCACGATGCGGATGCAGCCGCGCGATTTCTACTGCCGGCCGCGGTTCAGCCGGCCGATGTCGATGTAGTTCCGGATCTTCCCTCTCGAGCTGTACGGCGTGCCCTCGCTGTCCCAGAACTCGATGCGGTTCCCGGTCCCCGTCTGGACGTTCACGATGATGTCCGAGATCACGCGCAGGTCATCCGGCTTCGGGACCCCTTCCCAGCCCGGGTACCAGATGCCGTCCGGCGCCTTGGGATCCTTGTTCACCTTCCCGTCCCAGTCTTCGCTGTAGCGGTGGTTGTGCCAGATGATCTTCCACAGCTCCTGCTTGCGGTCGTAGGCGAAGCTGTACAACGGCTCGTAGGTCTCCTTGTCGATGTAGATGTCCTTGTGGCTGTACGGGTGGTCGTCGTTCTTCGGGACGAAGCGGACGATCCAGGCGTCGCGCAGCTCCCAGCGGTCACCGGCGAAGGAGAAGCCGTACGGCCCGAAGTTGTAGGTGTCGGTGTACGGATACGCGAGTGATGCGGTGTTCATGGGCGCGATCACTTTCTTCTCGCCCAGACACCGCCACTTGTACTGCGGCGGAATGCCCGAGAAGCTGCGCAGGTCATCCATGGTGAAATCCGTGCCCTGCACCGAATCACTGCGCTGCGCAGAGGAGATGCGCCGCACGCGGCGCAGGTCCGGCACGTACACCCAGGTGTCGTCGTTCTTGGCCTGGGCCAGCGGACCGTCGGCGCTCTTGTAGCGGTAGGTCAGCACCTGGATGCCGCGCGCGTCGAAGGGCGCCTCGACCTCGATGCCGAACGCGCCGAGTCTCTTCTCGTTCGCGAAGATGTCTCCGTCGTGCTCCGCGTACTGCGGCTCGACCCGCTCGGCGAGCGCGATCACCTTGGCGGTACCCTCGTAGTAGAGAGGAAGCTGCTCCCCTCGGTCCCAGTACGTGTAGCTCCACTCCGAGGCGGCGCCGTCGCCGTTCCAGGCCTTGTTGAAGTTCCAGATGACCTTGGTTCCAGAGTCCGGGTCACCCTTGCAGTCGATCGAGTCTGTCGCGAACGGTTGGCCAGCGTGGTAGTTCTCGAGTGAGCCGTCGGGGCCGATTCTCGCTTGTGCTTTGTACTTGTTACTGGCCGCGACGTAGGCATCGGCGGCGCCGTACTTGCGCTCGGTGGGCCCGATCGCGAGCTGCATGCCCTGGTAGAAGAAGTAGTCGCGGTTCTCCCAGAACTCCGGCGGAAGGTAATCCTTGAGCTTCTCGATCTGATCGAAGGAGATCACGTCTCCCGGCTTGAACGGCGCGTTCGGAAGCACGTCCTGCGAACTCTGCTCCGCGGCGAGTGCGGGCTGTGTCGCGAGCAGGAACCCGAGGACGCAAGCGAGCTTTCGCATTGCGGTTCACCTCTGGCACTGTCGGTGGCCTCTATTATCGACTGGCGCCGGCGCCGCGAGATTCGCGCTGCGCCGCGAATTCCTCAGCCCGACGCGAGCACCAGCGGGCCGGTCGGCTGCGGCACGCCGCCCGCGGGCTCCAGAGTCACTGCTACGGTGACCGGGCCGCCGAGGTTCGCGAGCGGACCTGTGTCGTACTTGGCCTCGCCCTTGGCGTCGGCCTGTAGGAGGCCCGCGCTGATCGGGCGCTTGTCGACGATCACCCACAGCTGGTAGGTGCGGCCGTCGGGCACCCGCGGCAGGTTGTGCGCGTAGACGATCAGCCGGCCGCTCTCGGGCTCGAGATAGGCCTTGGCCATCGCGGACTGGAAGTCGCCCTGGCCGGCGAGCGCGAGCGTGCGCACGAGCGGCGCCTCGATGGTCGCGACGATGCGCGACATGTTCGTGAGCCGGTTCTCGAGTGACACGCGCTCGCTGCGCTCGCGCTCGAGATCGCGCGCCATCGACCACGAGATGGTCTCCTGGTAGTCGAGCGCGTCCTCGAGGTCGCCGCGCGCGGCCGACTCGCGCGCCAGCCGCGACGCCAGCACGCCCGAGAGCGCGGCCAGGCCCACGGTGAGCAGCACCCCGGCCGCGGCCGCGAAGGAGGCACGGAGCGAGCTGCGCCGGCGCAGCACGCGCCGCGGCGCGCCCGGCACCGACGGCGGCGCCGCGATCTCGCTCGACTCACTGCGCACCCGGTCCATCAGCTGCGCGCGCACGCCCGGTGACGGCTGCACCGGAGTGACCGCCAGCAAGAGCTCGTCGGCCAGGCGCGAGGCCGAACCCAGCGCCGCCTCGCACTCGCGGCAGCCGTCGGCCACGTGCTCGGCCAGGCGCGCGCGGTCTTCGGGCGACAGACCGCCCAACGCGTACACCCCGGCCAGCTCGAGCAGCTCGTCGTGTTCGGTCATCGCGCGCACTCCGGAAGGCTCTCGAGGCCCTCCTTCAGCCGCAAGAGCCCGCGCCGGATCCGGCTCTTCACCGTGCCCAGCGCCTCGCCCGTGCTGGCCGCGATCTCGCCGTGCGAGAGACCGCGGAAGAACGCCAGCTCGATCGCCTGGCGCTGCTCCCGGGGCAGGCGCTCGAGCTGAGCCCGCACCTCCTTCTGGCGCTCGACCAGCACGGCCTCGCCTTCCTGGTCGTCGGCCGAGACCAGGCGCGCGAGCTCGTCGCCGTCACTGCGCGGCATGCGCGCCGTGGCTCGCAGGCGGTCGATGCAGCGGTTGCGAGTGACTGAGAACAGCCACGTCGAGAAGCGCCCGCGTGCGGGGTCGTAGCGGAGCGTGGCCTTCCACAGCTGCCAGAACACGTCTTGCACGACTTCCTCCGCTTCCTCGCGTGTCCCGAGAATGCGAAGCGAGACTCCCATCACATAGGCCGAGTAGCGCCCGTAGAGCACCTCGAGCGCATCCGCCTCGCGCGCCTCGAGTCGCCCCAACAGGTCCCCGTCGCTGCACGTGGCCGTGGATCGGACGGGGCTCCGCGTCAACCTGGGCCTCCTGGGCATTGTACGAGGGAAGGGCCGGGTCGGATGCCGGGGATGGCAGGCTTTGAAATCCGCCCCGAGGCTGTGCGACAAAGGCGGCCAACAGAGCGGCAGGAGAGCTGGCCATGAGACTGGGACCGTTGGGCGTTTGGTACTTCACGGAGTCGCTGTCGGCCAGTCAGGCGGCCGAGATGGCGCAGCGCATCGAGTCGCTGGGCTACTCGGCGCTGTGGCTCCCCGAGGCGCTGGGCCGCAACCCGTTCGCGCAGGCGGCCTGGCTTCTGGCCAAGACCCAGCGGCTGATCGTGGCCACCGGCATCGCCAGCATCTACGCGCGCGACCCGGCGGCCACCGCATCGGGCCAGAAGACACTCGCGGAGCAATCCGCGAACCGCTTCCTGCTCGGCCTGGGTGTCTCGCACCGGCCCATGGTCGAGGGGGTGCGCGGTCACGTGTACGCGAGCCCGGTGAAGACCATGCGCGCTTATCTCGAGCGCATGGCCAAGGCGCCCTACATGGCCGTGCCGCCGAGCGAGCCGCCGCCGACCGTGCTGGCCGCGCTCGGGCCGCAGATGCTGAAGCTCGCGGCCACCGCCACCCAGGGCGCGCACCCTTACTTCACCACGCCCGAGCACACCGCGTTCGCGCGCAAGCAGATGGGGCCCGACGCCTGGCTATGCGTGGAGCAGAAGGTGCTGCTCGAGACCGACGCGCAGAAGGCGCGCGCGCTGGGCCGCGCCGCCGCAGCGATCTATCTCGGGCTGGAGAACTACCGCAACAACTGGAAGCGGCTGGGATTCAGCGACGCGGAGCTCGCCAACGGCGGCAGCGACCGCTTCATCGACGCGACCATCGCCTGGGGCGACGTGGCCGCGATCCAGAAGCGGGTGCGCGCGCACCAGGATGCCGGCGCCTCGCACGTGTGCATCCAGCCGATCAACCCGGCCGGCGTGCCGCTGCCCGACTGGAAGGTGCTCGAGGCGCTGGCGCCTGCGCACGCGCGCTAGCCGATGGCGCGCGAGACGGTCCTCGAGTCACTCGCCGGCGGCGTGCTCCGGCTCACGCTGAACCGCCCGGCCCAGAAGAACGCCTTCAACAGCGTGCAGTGGCGCGAGCTGCGCGACGCGCTCGCGCAGGCGCGCGCCACTGACTCGGTGCGCGTGGTGCTGCTCACGGGCGCGGGCGGCGCCTTCTCGGCGGGACAGGACCTGTCCGAGATGGCGCAGTCGACGACCGCGCCCGCGGGCGGCGAGCACCCGTTCGGCGCATTCATCGACGAGCTGTGCCGCTTCGACAAGCCGCTGGTCGCGGCGGTGAACGGCGTGGCGGTGGGGATCGGGCTCACGATCCTCCTGCACTGTGACTTCGTGTACGTGGCCGAAGGCGCTCGGCTGCGCGCGCCGTTCGTCACGCTGGGCGTCGTGCCGGAAGCCGCCTCGAGCTACCTCCTGCCGCTCGTGATCGGCTGGCGCGGCGCGCAGGAGCTCTTGTTCGGCGACGGCTGGCTGACTCCGGCCCGCGCCGCGGAGCTCGGCTTGGCCCACCGGGTGTGCGCGCCGGCCGAGCTCTTGGCCGTGGCGGAGGAGAAGTGCGCCGGGCTGGCCGCGCTGCCGCCGGAAGCGCTGCGTCACACCAAGCGCCTCTTGCTCGCGACGCGCGACGCCCAGGTGCGCGCCGCGCGCGCCGCCGAGGACGAGGCGTTCCGCGTGCGCGTCGGCTCGCCCGAGAACCTGGAGGCCGTACGCGCGTTCTTCGAGAAGCGGCCGCCCGACTTCGCGAAGCTGTCGCGCTCCTGACTCGCTCAGCGCGGGTCCAGCCGGAACTGCATCGGGCCGAGAAAGCCGCCCTGGTCGCGATCGTAGTGGTACTTCTTGTCGTAGAGCGACACCACGAGCTTGGCCTCGAGCGGATCGGTGACTCGCACCGCGAGCCGCTCGTAGATCTGGTCGCCGACGCGCACGCGCACGCGCGGGTCGGCGATCAAGTTCTTGACCCAGGTGTTGGTGTGACTCCCGGCGGTGATCCACAGGTGATCGGCCTGGGCCACGCACCACACGTTCACCGAATAGGGGTCGTCGGGCGCCGTCTCGAGCTGGATCTTCTGCACCGCGTCGGTGAACGACCAGTCCGTCACGGGCGCCGCGACGAGCGTGCCGTCGAGACGGCCGCCCGGGATCCAGCTCAGCGGCCCGCCGCAGCCCGAAAGCGCCAGCGCCGCTGCCGCGGCCAGAAGGAGGGTTCTCACTGGAGCTTGCGGGCGAGCGGGAGATACTCCTCGGCGAGCGCGTGGAGCCGAGCCTTCGCCCCTGCGGCGTCGCGCGCCATCGCGAACAGGATCACCTGGTCCGCGCCCGCGCGCTTGTACGCCTCGAGCTTGGCCGCGTTCATCTCCTTGAGATAGGGCGAGATCGTGATCTGCACGTCCGAGCGCCGCCGGCCGTGCCGGGCGAGAAACTTCTCGAGCGTGCGCACGCGCTCGCCCAGCGCCTCGGGCTCCACGTTGAAGCCGTACCAGCCCTGGCCGATCGACGCCACGCGCCGCAGCGCGGCGTCGCTCTCGCCGCCGAAGTGGATCGGCGGATGGGGTTTCTGCACGGGCTTGGGGTACTGGCGGCAGGCGGGCAGCTCGTAGAACTCGTCCTTGTACTGGGAGACTTCGTCGCACCACAGGCTCTTCATGACCTGGAGATACGAGATACAGCGCTCGCCACGGCGTTCGAACGGCACCGCCACCGCGCGGAACTCCTCGGCGAGCCAGCCCACGCCCACGCCCAGGTCGAGCCGCCCGTTCGAGAGCCAGTCGACGCTCGCCGCCTCCTTCGCGGTGTAGACCGGGTTGCGCTGCGGCACCAGACAGATGCCGGTGCCGAGCCGGATCCGGCTCGTGCAGGCGGCCAGATAGGTCAGCGCGCCGAACGGCTCGAGGATGCCGGCGCTGCCGCCCGCGGGGATCTTGCCGTCGGCCGAGTACGGGTACTTCGAGGCGTACTCGTCGAACAGCACCACGTGCTCCGCGACCCAGAGCGAGTCGAAGCCGGCGCTCTCGGCCGCCTCGCCCACGGCGCGCAGGAAGGCACCGTCGGCGATCGGCGTCGCGAAGGGCAGAAACACTCCGAGTCTCATGGCCACCTCCGGTCGGGCTTTCGGGCAGGCTATCATGCGCGGCAATGACGGGAAAAACGGTGCTCATCACCGGCGCGAGCGCCGGCATCGGCAAGGCGACCGCAAGTGAGCTGGCTGCGCAGGGCGCGCGCGTCGCGCTCTTGTGCCGCGATGCACGGAAGGCGGAGGCGGCGCGGGCGGAGATCCGCGCGCGCACGCCCAACGCGGCCGTCGACGTGGTGCCGCTCGACCTGCGCGACCTGGCCTCGGTGCGCGCATGCGCGCGGGCCGTGCTCGACGCCTACCCGCGCATCGACGTGTTGCTGAACAACGCGGGCGTGTTCCCGCCGACGCTGCGCCAGACCGCCGACGGCTTCGAGGAACAGATCGGTGTGAATCACCTGGGTCACTTCCTGCTCACGAACCTCCTGCTCGACCGGCTCACGGCCAGCGCGCCCGCGCGCGTGGTCACCGTGGCGTCGATGATGCACGCCGGCGGGGCGATCGATTTCGCGAGCTTTCGTGCGCCGCAGCGCTACAACGCCATGGCGGCCTACCGGCAGTCGAAGCTCGCCAACATCCTGTTCTCGAACGAGCTCGCGCGGCGCGTGTCTCCCGAGCGGGTCACTTCGAACTCGCTGCACCCGGGCGGCGTCGCCACCGAGATCGCGCGCGACGCGGCCTGGTGGATGCGCGTCGGCATGCGGCTGGTCGGCGCGAGCCCCGAGAAGGGCGCGCGCACGAGCGTCCAGCTCGCCAGCGACCCGGCCCTGGCCAAGGTCACGGGGAAATACTTCGTGTCCGGCCGCGAGAAGGCACCCGACCGGGCGGCGCTCGACACCGGCGTGGCGCAGAAGCTCTGGGACGAGAGCGCGAAGCTCGTGGGCCTGGCCTGATGGACGCCGAGCGCGCGCGCCGCTTCTCCTTCGCGGCGCGCCCCGGTGCGACCCCGCTGCGCATCGCGCGCGCCGAGGGCGCGTGGCTCTACACTGAAGAGGGTCAGGCGATCCTCGACGCCGCGGGCGGCGCGATCGTGGCCAACGTGGGCCACGGCCGGCGCGAGGTCGCCGAGGCCTACGCGCGCGAGGCGGAGCGCATGACCTACGTGGTGCCGCCGTTCGCCACAGAGAGCCGCGTGCGGCTGGTCGAGAGACTCGTGTCGCGCTGGCTGCCGGCGGGACTCACGCGCGTGGCGTTCGCCAGCGGCGGCTCCGAGGCGGTCGACACGGCGCTGCGCATCGCGCGCCTCCACCACCTGTGCGCCGGCCGCCCGGAGCGCTGGAAGGTGATCGGCCGCGATCTCTCGTATCACGGCACTACGCTCGCCACGCTGGCGGTCGGCGGTCACACCAAGCGCCGCGCGGGCTTCGAGCCCTGGCTGCCCGAGCTGCCCAAGGCGCCGGCGTGTTACTGCTGGCGCTGCCCGCTCGGCAAGAGCTACCCGAGCTGCCGCACGGCCTGCGCCGACGAGGTCGAGCGCGCGATCGTCGAGGCGGGGCCGGACACGGTGGCGGCGGTGATCGCCGAGCCGATCGGCGGCTCGACGGCGGGCGCGCTCGTGCCGCCCGACGAGTACTGGCCCAAGCTCGCCGAGATCTGCCGCCGGCACGGTGTGCTCTTGATCGCCGACGAGGTGATGACCGGCTTCGGGCGCACGGGCAGGAAGTTCGCGGTCGACCACTGGGGAGTCACTCCCGACCTCCTGGTCTCGGGCAAGGGACTCACCGGCGGCTACGCGCCGATGGCGGGCATCTTCGCCAGCGAGTCGGTGGTCGCGCCGATCGTCGAGCGCGATCAGCTGCTGATGTTCTTCACCTACTCGGCTCATCCCGCGGCCTGCGCGGCGGCAGACCGCGTGCTGCAGATCCTCGAGCGCGAGGCGCTGGTCGCGCGCGCGGCCGCGCTGGGCGAGAAGCTCGGCAAGCGCCTGTCGGCCTTGCTCGCGCACCCGAACGTGGGCGACGTGCGAGGGCGCGGGCTGTTGTGGGCGATCGAGCTGGTGGCCGACAAGGCCACGAAAGAGCCCTTCCCGGCGCGCGTGGGCTTCACGAACCGGGTGGTCGCGGCGGGTCTGGATCACGGCATCTTCGCCTACGGCGGCGGCGTCGACCCGGCGCGCGACGTGATCAGCTTCGGCCCGCCGTTCACGATCAGCGAGCACGAGATCGAGCTGATCGGCGAGCGCATGGAGCGCGCGCTCGAAAGCGCGCTCTCCCGCCTTCACTGACTCGCTTCGGGTCCCCCGCAGAGCAAGGCGCGCGCCGCCTCCACCGCGTCGTGGGTGCCGGCGAGCGCGAGCACGTCGCCCGCGCGCAGGCGCTCGCCGGCGGCCGGCGTGGGCAGTGAGTCGGCGCCGCGCGCGATCGCGAGCACGGTCGCGCCGGTGCGGCCGCGCAGGTCGAGCTCGGCCAGGCTCCGGCCCACCGACGGACAGCCGGCGTCGAGCTCCACCGCGACCGGCGCGCCCAGGCCGTGCAGCAGGTTCTGGATCTCGGTGATCGGCTGCGCGCGCTCGGGCGCGCGGCCGGCGCCCGCGTAGCTGGCGAGTGTCTCGAGCACCGCCTGCGCGCCGGCGCGCACGTGACTCTCCAGGTCGGCGGCCCCGCGCCAGACCGCGACCGCCAGCGCGCCCGAGAGCGCGAGCAGCACGATCGGCGCCGAGAGAGCGGGCAGGAACGGCTGTGTGAGCGCCAGAACGACGATCGCGGCGGCGAGCGCGGCGGCGAAACGCAGCGTGAGCTCGAGCGCCCGGCGCGGCGCGGCGTCGAGGTCGGCGCGACCGGAGGCGCGCGGCAGCGCGCTCAGCGCGAGCGCGTCGCCGAAGCGGCGCGAGCTGCGCGCCATGCCGATCACCAGTGGCACGGCCAGCAGGCACGCCAGCGCGAGCAGCAGGCCGTGCGCCAGCGACGCCGACAGCTTCAGGTTCGCTTCGAGCTGCGCGACCGCGTGCGCGAGGCCGAAACCGGTGAGCGCGATCAGCGCCGCCAGCGCGAGTGAGTCGATCGCGAGCAGGCGCGCGAAGCGGCGCCACGGGGGCACGCCGCCCGCGGCCACGGGCGCGGGCGACGACAGGCGCTCGAGCCAGGTGCCGTACAGGGTCGCGAAGGTCTGCAGGGGCGGCGGCAGGCGGTGATCGACCCAGCGCGCCACCGGCTCCGCGGAGCGGATCAGCCACGGCGTGGTCAGGGTCGTGAGCGCCGAGACCGCCACGGTCACCGGGTAGAGGAAGTCACCGGTCACGCCGAGTGACTGACCGAGCACCGCGATGATGAACGAGAACTCGCCGATCTGGCCCAGGCTCATGCCCGACTTGACCGCGGTGCGCACTCCGGCGCCGGTCAGGAACGCGCCGAGCGAGACGCCGACGAACTTCCCGGCGACCACGATCGCGGTCAGCACGCCGATCGCCGCCCAGTGCTGCGCGACCTGCCCGGGCGCGAACGACATGCCCACCGACACGAAGAAGATGGCCGCGAACACGTCGCGCACGGGCACCACCAGGTGCTCGATCTCTTCCACGTGCCCGGCCTCGGCCACGAGCGAGCCCGCGAGGAAGGCGCCCAAGGCCACCGAGTAACCCGCCTCCTGCGCGATGTACGAGACCGCGAAACACACGCCCACGCTGGCGATCAGCGTGGTCTCGGCGCGGCCCAGACGCACCACCGCGCGGATGAAGCGCGGCACGATCACGATCCCCACCCCGAGCAGGACGCCGAGGAAGAGCGCGAGCTCGAGCAGCACGCGGCCGAGCGCGCCCGCCGAGAGCCCGGCGCCCGACGCCACGCCGGTGAGCGCCGTCATGAACGCGATCGCGATCAGGTCCTCGACCAAGAGGATCCCCACCACCAGCTCGCGCAGGCGCCCGCCGATGCGCTCCTCGTCGTAGACCTTGGCGATGATGGTGGTGCTCGACACCGCCACGATCGCGCCGGTGAACAGCGCCTCGACCACGGTCCAGCCCAGCCCGCGCGCGGCCAGGTAGCCCGCGAGCGCCGCGACCGCGGACTGGATCGCGGCAGTGACTCCCGCGCTCGGGCCGACCGCGGCGAGCTTCGACAGGCTGAACTCGAGCCCCAGCGCGAACATCAGGAGCACGACGCCCAGCTCGGACAGCGTGCGCACGATCTCCTCGTTCGCGACCACCGGCACCGCCACGTGCGGCCCGACGATCATGCCCGCGAGCAGGTAGCCGAGCACCACGGGCTGCCGCAGCCGCTGGAACACGTACGTCGTGACTCCGGCGATGCCGAGCACGATCGTCAGTGAGCGGAAGAACTCGTGTGTGTCGTGGATGGCCGCGGACCTCCGCCTACCATGTAGCGTATGCTGGCGGAAACCCGGAGGTTGCGATGATCCTCGACCGCTTCAGACTCGACGGCAAAGTCGCGCTGGTGACCGGCGCGGGGCGCGGCATCGGCGCGGGCATCGCCCTCGCCTTCGCCGAGGCCGGGGCCGACGTGGCGCTGGGCGCGCGCACCCTGCCCGAGGTCGAGGCCGTGGCGCAGCGCGTGCGCGCGCTGGGCCGCCGCGCGCTGGCCGTCCCCTGCGACGTGCTGGAGCGGGCGCAGCTCGAAGCCTTCGCCGAGCAGGCGGGCAAGGAGCTGGGGCGCATCGACCTCGTGGTCAACAACGCCGGCGGCGCGCCCTGGAAGCCGTTCCTGCGCACCAGCGAGCGTGAGTTCGAGGAGGCCTACCGCTTCAACGTGACCTCGGCGTTCCTGCTGTCGCGCTTCGCCGTGCCGCGCATGCTCGCGCACGGCTCGGGGGCGATCCTGAACGTGTCGTCGGCCATGGGGCGAGTCACCGACCGCGGCTTCTCCGCCTACGGCGCCGCCAAGGCGGGCCTCTCGCACCTGACGCGGCTGCTCGCGAACGAGCTCGCGCCGAAGATCCGCGTGAACGCGCTGGCGGTGGGCGCCGTCGAGACCTCCGCGCTCGCGCCCTTCCTCAAGGCCGAGGGCATGCGCGAGAAGATGGAGTCACTGACTCCCATGGGCCGCATCGGCCAGGTCGAGGACATCGCCGCCGCGGCGCTGTGGCTGTGCTCCGACGCCGGCGCGTGGGTCACCGGCAAGGTCGTGGAAGTCGACGGCGGTCAGGAGACCTCGAACTTCCCGATGAGACTTCCGGACTTGTGAGCCAGAGAGCCGAGCGAAGGCCGCCCTGAGCGAGGCGCGCAAGCGGCGGAAGCCGCGCGCAGCGAGCCACAGGCGAGCGAAGGGCGGCTGGCCGAGCTTTGCTCGGCCGGGCCCCGCTCAGGCGCTGTAGAACTGCTGGGCCCAGCGCCTGAATTCGGCGATCGGGCCGTCGCCATCGCACAGCACGGGGCGCGCGAAGTACTTCTTGTTCTCCCAGATCGGAATGTCCTCGTTCATCTGCTTCACGATGTCGCGGATCAGCGCAGCCGCGACGCCGCCCTTCGGCTTGCGCCCGTTCTCGAGCGGCTGGACGAAGTCGAAGCGCACGTCGCAGTACTCCTCGTCGATCGGCGAGGTCGAAGCCATGAGCACGGTCTCCGCGATGCCCGTGAAGCGCGTGAAGCCGCAGCCGAAGCCGAAGGTGTTCGCGTCGATGCAGCCGTCGACCGGGCCGCGCGGCGTGAGCATCTTCGAGCGCTGCAGGGAGCGGCGCCACACGCCGTCGACGCTGACCTCCGACGCCGGCACCTCCATCGTGCCGTGCACGTAGCGGAAGTGCGCGCGGTCGGCGGCGTTCTCCGCCATCTCCTGGTTGCGCGAGCGGATCTTCCAGCGGTAGCGCTCGGGCGCGCTCCAGCTCGAGTCACCCACCTCGGGAATGCGCGGCACGTCCCAGTCGGGCGGCTTGCCCTCGGCGTGGCGCCACACCCAGACGATGCCGTTGCGCTCGATCGACTCCCAGCCGCGCAGGCGCGCCCGCGGCGGGATGCGCTGCGCGTAGGGGATCTCGACGCACGCGCCGTCGCCCGCGAAGCGCCAGCCGTGGAAGGGACACCGAATGGTGTCACCCTCGACCACGCCGCCGCGCGCGATGTTCGCGCCCAGGTGCGGGCAGTACGCTTCGAGCACCTTGACCGCGCCGCTTCCGCCGCGGAACGCGAGCAGGTCCTCGCCGAAGTAGCGAAGCTGCGCGACCTGCCCGGGCACGAGCTCATCGGAGTACGCGACCGCGAACCAGCCATTGGGGATCGGGAACGGAAAGACGCGCCGTTCGAGCTGCATGCCCCGATCATGCCACGCCCTCGCGCGAATTGAAACCTGTTCTAAATCCCCGGGGCGGCGAGGCGAAGGCCGCCCTGAGCCGAGCCCGAAAGCGCCGGAAGGCGCGCGCAGCGAGCCGCAGGCGAGCGAAGATCAATCAGGACAGCGTGCCGCCATCTACGCGGATTTGCTCGCCATTCACGTGGGCGGCGTCTTCGGATGCCAGGAACGCGACTGCCGCCGCGGCCGCTTCGGGGCCTCGGAACACCTTGTCCGGCGGCATGATCCGGTAGAGCAGGTTGCGGTCGGCGCCCTCGGGCAGCTTGAACACGGCGTGGATCGGCGTGGTGACCGAGCCGGGACACACCGCGTTCGCGCGCAGCCCCTTTGCGCAGTATTCGATCGCGAGCGTGTAGGTCAGTGCGAGGATCCCGCCCTTCGAGGCGGAGTACGCCGCGGTCCAGGGGTGACCCGCCAGCGCCGCCGTCGACGACATGTTGACCACGTTGCCGCGCGACGCGAGCAGGTGCGGCAGCGCCGCCTGGCACATGAAGAAGGTGCCGTCGAGGTTCACGGCCAGGATGCGCCGCCAGGTCTCGAGCGCGAGCTCGTGCGTGTGGTCGAAGTGCAGGATGCCGGCGATGTTGCAGAGTGAGTCGATGCGGCCGAAGCGCGCCACCGCCGCGTCGATCGCGGCGCGCGCCGCCGCGGCGTCGGACACGTCGCAGATGCGCGTGTCGACTTCGGCGCCGAGCTGCTCGCAGCGCTTGCGCGTCTCCTCGAGGCCCTGCGCCTGCACGTCCAGCAGAAACAGCGTCCCGCCCTCGGCGGCGATGCGTTCGGCGCTCGCGCGCCCGATGCCGGACGCGGCGCCCGTGATCACGACGACCTTCCCCGCGAAGCGCTGCATCGCGCCATGATACGCGCAGCCGCGCCGACCGTCTCAGGCCTTCGGCTTGTAGGGCTTCTCCAGGAAGCGACCCAGCGCCGCGAGCAGCAGCGCCCGGTCGATCGGCTTGCCCGCCACGTCGTCGCAGCCCGCGGAGAGACACGCCTCGCGCTCGGCGGCGCCGGTGTGCGCCGTCAGTGCCACGATCGGGCCGTCGTAGCCGTCGGCGCGCAGCGCGCTCGCGGCCTCGTTGCCCGACATCTCGGGCATCTCGACGTCGAGCAGCACCACGTCGAAGGGCGTGCCCGAGAGCGTGGCGCTCATGGCCTTGGCGTGGGCCTCGCGGCCGTTGTCGGCCAGCTCCACGTGCAGGCCGGCGCGGCGCAGCACGCGCTCGAGCAGCGCGCGGTTGTCGGGGCCGTCCTCCGCGAGCAACACACGGCCGTGCAGGTGAGGCGTGGCCGTCTCGGCCGGCGCAGGCGTGGCGCCGGCCGCGCCCTTCAGCGCCGCGCCGAGCGTGGCGCGGAAGGTGCTGCCCCGGCCCAACGCGCTCTCCACGGTCACGCTGCCGCCCAGCACGCGCGCGAGCTTGCGCGAGATCGAGAGTCCGAGCCCCGTGCCGCCGAAGCGGCGGCCGAGCGAGCTGTCGGCCTGAGTGAATGGCTCGAACAGCTTGGCCTGCTGCTCGGGCGAGATGCCGATGCCGCTGTCGACCACCTCGAACACCGCGCGCTCGCCCTCGCCGGACACGCGCACGCGCACCTCGCCCTGCTCGGTGAACTTGATCGCGTTGCCCACCAGGTTCACCAGGATCTGGCGCGCGCGCGTGGGGTCGGTGGAGATCGCCTGCGGCGCGTTCGCCTGCGGCTCGACCACGAGGCGCAGCCCCTTCGACTCCGCGCGCTGACGCAAGAGCTCGACCACGTCGTCGGCGAGCTCGGTCGGCGAACAGGCGCGGATCTCGAGCTGGAGCTTGCCCGACTCGATCTTCGCGGCGTCGAGCACGTCGTCCAGGATGCGCAGCAGGTGCTCGCCGTTGCGCTTGATGGTGCGCAGCGCGGCTCCGCCCGGGCGCTCCGGCTGCGCGCTCTCGGCGTCGGCCAAGAGCTCGTCGGCGAAGCCCAGGATGGCGGTCATGGGCGTGCGGATCTCGTGACTCATCATGGCCAGAAACTCCGACTTGGCCTGAGTCGCGGCCTGGGCGTCGCGCCGCGCCGACTCGGCGGCCTGGCGCGCGCGGTGCAGGCTCGCGAGGATGAGCCGCTGGATCTGGCCCGCGGCCGCGCCCAGGATCGCGCACGCGAACGAGATCGAGAGCACCACCGGCGCCGGCAGGAGCGCGCCGGGCGGCAGCAGCAGGCGGCCGGCCAGATAGATCGCCGAGGTGGAGACACCCATGGCGAGTGACAGAGTGGGCCGCCAGGGCGCGAACGCCGCCAGCGTGATCGGCGCGAAGAACGCCAGCACCGCGTACGGGTTCTGACCCGTCGGGGACTGCCAGCCCGCCAGCCCGATGTACGCGTTCGTGACGGTGGACAGGAGATACAGCACGAGCTCCGGCTGGCGTTTGCCGAAGCGCGTGAAGGTGAGTCCGATGCTGCCCCAGAACAGCGGCTGCGCCACGAGCTGCATGTAAAGCACGCGGTCGAGCTGCCAGTCGTCGAGCCCGGCGTGCAGGAAGCACACGACCGGGCCCATGATGCCCAGCGCGATGCCCAGCACGCGCGTGCCGAGCTGGATCGCCCGCGGCAGTCCCGGCAGCTCCGATGCCTGAACGTGCCGCAGCCCGCGCCGCAGCCGTTCGTTCATGCGCCGGGCTCCTGACCCGCCTTCTCGAGCAGCTCGCGCACGAGCTGCAACAGGCGGCCTCGGTCGATCGGCTTCGAGAGATACTCGTCGCAGCCGGCCGCGAGACACTTGTCGCGGTCACCGGTCATGGCCTGGGCCGTCAGCGCCAGGATGGGCGTGGTCAGTCCCTCGCGGCGCAGGGCCGCGGTGGCCTCGTAGCCGGTCATCATGGGCATCTGCATGTCCATGACGATCAGCGCGTAGGGCTCGCCGGCGTCGCGCGCGGCGTAGGTCTTCTCGCAGGCGATCTCGCCGTCGTTCGCGAGGTCGACGTCGAGGCCGGCGCGGCGCAGCACGCTGGAGATCAGCGCCTGGTTGTCGGGCCCGTCCTCGGCCAGGAGCACGCGGCCGGTGAGCGGCCGCTGCTCGCGGAACGCCGGCCGCGCGGTCGCGGGCGTGGTCGGGCGCAGCGAATCCTGCTGGAGCGCGTCGATCATGCGCACGCCGTCCAGCGCGCCGGTCGCGACCGTGGCGCGGAACACGCTGCCCGCGCTCGCGCTCTCCACGGTGATGTCGCCGCCGAGCACGCGCGCGAGCGCGCGCGAGATCGTGAGTCCCAGGCCCGTGCCGCCATGGCGGCGCGTGAGCGAGGCGTCGCCCTGGGCGAAGGCCTCGAAGATGCGCGCGTGGTCTTCGGCGCCCAGCCCGATGCCGGTGTCGATCACGTCGATCGCGAGTTGTGACTGTGCGCGTTCGGGCCCCGCGGCCAGGTGCTCGAGGCGCAGGGTGACTCCGCCGTGCTCGGTGAACTTGATGGCGTTGCCGACCAGGTTCACCAGCACCTGGTGCAGGCGCGTGGCGTCGGTCTGGATCGTCTCGGGCACGGGCCCGCGCAGCCGCACGTCCAGCCGCAGCTGCTTGTCGACCGCACGCGGGCGCAGGAGCGCCACCACGTCGCCCACCACGCGCAGCGGCGGACAGGGCTGTGTCTCGATCGTGAGCTTGCCCGCCTCGATGCGCGCGAGGTCGAGGATGTCGTTCACGATCGCCAGCAGGTGATGCCCGTTGCGCTTCACGGTGAGCAGCGCGGGGTCGGGGCCGAGCGCATGACCCGTGCGCTGCGCCTCGTCGATCAGCTCGTCGGTGAAGCCGAGGATCGCGGTGAGCGGCGTGCGGATCTCGTGACTCATGTTGGCCAGGAACTGCGACTTGGCGCGGTCCGCCGCCATGGCCGCGTTGCGGGCGGCGTCGGCCGCGGTGCGCGCGGTGGTGAAGGCGGAGAACGTGCGGCGCTGCACCAGCGCCGCCGCCGCGCCCGCCACGCCGGCCGCGAGCGAGGTCACCACGCCCGCGGGCGCGAAGCCCGTGGCCCAGGCCTCCACCGCGGCCAGCGCGAAGCCCAGCGCGAGCGCGAAGGGCGCGCGCCACGGCGCGCAGCAGGCCGCCCCGACCGGCGAGAGCAGCGCGACCCAGCGCAGCGCGCCGTGCGCGGGACCCGCGTCGCCCAGGATCAGCACCGTACCGCCCACCGCCAGCAGCGCGAACAGGAGCTCTTCGGCCCGACACCGTCCGGTGTCGGTGCGGCACACGGCCAGACAGCCGAGCACCGCCGCCTGACCCGCGATCTGCAGCGCGGCCGCGCTGGCCAGTGACATGCCCCAGTGCAATGCCAGCACGAAGGACAGCGGCAGGAGGAAGCCCGAGTACAAGAGCACGACGATTCCCAGGCCGCGCGCGAGCGAGCGCTGCAGGTCGGGGAACTCTCCGCCGCCGTCCTCGGAAGTGAATCTGCGCCAGAGTGGGGTCAAAGCCCTTCCGCAAGCGGCAGGCCCGCCGCCCTTTTCTATCGGAACGAGCGATGGGGCTCTTGCGTACGTTCGTTCTAGAGCTTGAACACCCGGACCGCGTTGTCGCGCAGGAACTTCGGCCACACGTGCTCGCGGAAGGGCACGTTGGGCAGCTCGGCGAAGATGCGCTCGAGTGACAGGCCCATGGGGAAGTAGCCCGCGTACATGACCTTGTCGGCTCCGCGCGTGTTGGCGAAGTCGACGATGTCCTTCGGGTAGTGTTTGGGCGCGAAGGCCGAGGTCGAGTAGTACAGGTTGGGCCACTTGAGCATGAGCTTCACCGCCAGCGCGGTCCACGGCTCGGCGCCGTGGCGCATGACGAACTTCAGCTCGGGGAAGAACCAGCACACCTCGTCGATGCGTTCGACGTGCTGTGGCGCCATTGGCAGGCGCGGGCCTGGAACGCCGCTGCAGACGCAGATGGGCAGATCGAGCTCGACCGCCTTGGCGTAGATGGGGTAGAAGCGCTTGTCGTCGATCGGCACTTGCGGGCACAGGCCCGACGGGAACGCCGTGAGCGCCTTCAGACCGAAGCGCTGGTGCAACGCGACGATCTTGCGCACCTCGTCCATGCCGTTGTTCGGGTTCACCTCGTAGCTGGCGAAGAAGCGCTCGGGATACTCCTTGAGCGCACGGATCGACGACTCACCGCCCTCGTCGACCGAGATCATGGCGCGCGCGATGCCGTACTTGTCCATCTCGCCGACCACGAACTTCAGGAAGTCGGTGCCCGGCGTGAAGCCGGGGATGCCCTTGAACATGTACTCCGCCGGCATCTTGAACTGCTCTCGGCTCTCGCGATCGCGCAAGAGCGGCTTCATGAACTCGTACCAGCGGCTGGTGTCTTCGGTCGGGATCGCCAGCATGAGGTCGATGACCCCGATTCCGGTGGGCATGGGCATATGTGGTTGGCTCCACTTTTGATCGCGTGGGCACCCTACCCACGCACTGTTGCCATTGTGCCACGCGCGTCCGTAGCATCGCGCACATGGGACCTCTGGCGGGATTGCGGATCGTGGAGATCGCGGGCATCGGCCCCGGGCCGTACTGCGCGATGGTGCTGGCGGACATGGGCGCCGAGGTGCTGCGCGTCGAGCGCCCGCCCAAGGCTCCGCCGGGCGATGCGCGCTTCGACCTGCTCTCGCGCGGCCGGCGCTGCATCGCGCTCGACCTGAAGCGGCCCGCGGGCGTGGCCGCGGTGTTGCGCCTGGTGGAGCGGGCGGACGCGCTGCTCGAGGGCTTCCGGCCGGGAGTCATGGAGAGACTCGGGCTCGGGCCCGACGTGTGTCTCGCGAGGAACCCGAGGCTCGTGTACGGGCGCATGACCGGCTTCGGCCAGAGCGGGCCGCTGTCCCAGGCCGCCGGTCACGACATCAACTACATCGCGCTCGCGGGCGCGCTCGGCCCGATCGGGCGCCGCGGCGCGCCGCCCACGCCGCCGCTGAACCTGGTGGGTGACTTCGGCGGCGGCGGCCTGTTGCTGGCGTTCGGAGTGACCTGCGCGCTCTTGGAGCGGCAGCGCTCGGGCAAGGGCCAGGTGGTCGACGCGGCCATGGTCGACGGCGCCGCCGCGCTCATGACCGTGTTCCACGGCGCGCAGCAGTCGGGCTTCTGGAGCGAGGAGCGCGGCACCAACCTGCTCGACACCGGCTCGCACTTCTACGACGCCTACGAGACCGCCGACGGCCAGTACGTGGCGATCGGCGCGATCGAGCCGCAGTTCTACGCGGAGCTCTTGAAGCGCGCGGGCATCGACGGCGAGTCACTCCCGGCGCAGCTCGACCGCGCGCGCTGGCCCGAGGCCAAGGCCGCGTTCGCGCGCCTGTTCAAGACCCGCACGCGCGAGGAGTGGTGCAAGCTGCTCGAGGGCAGCGACGCCTGCTTCGCGCCCGTGCTGTCGATGTCCGAGGCGCGCAGTCATCCGCACAACGTGGCGCGCGGGCTGTTCGTGGACGTGGCGGGCGTGACTCAGCCGCGCCCGGCGCCGCGCTTCAGCCGCACCGACTCGGGGGTTCAGCGCCCGCCCGCGCGCGTGGGCGAGCACACCGAGGAAGCGCTGCGCGACTGGGGCTTCGCGCCGGAAGAGATCGCGGCGCTGCGCAGCTCAGCTGGTGGTGAGTAGCTTTTCCTCGACGAAGCGCTGGATCGAGCGGCCGTGCGGCGCCGACACGTCGCGGAACGCCAGCGCGGTCTCGGTCGCGCGCCGGTAGACGGTCTGCCCGGCGACCTGCACCCGGCCCCAGTTCGGCAGCTCGAAGTCCAGGTTCACGAGCTCGCCCTCGGGCGTGTTCTCGTCGCGCCACAGGAGGCAGCCGTCGCGCGAGAGTGACACGACGCGCGCATCCCAGTTCCCGGTCTCTCCGCGGCAGTGGGCGGCGAGGCTGGTGGGCACGCGCGCGCTGGCGCGCGGCGTGGGCTCGAGCGCGAGCTGCAGCACCCGGTACAGCGCGTGGAACTGCGCGGGCCGCTCGACCAGGCCCACCACGGGCACGCGCGTCGGGTGCGGCGCGCCGCGCGGCGCGAGCGCGATCCAGGGCGTGGAAGGCGGAACGCCGATGCCGCCGCACTCGAGGTCCGCGATCGCCAGGTGTGGCACCGTGGCGACGCTCTGCGACATCTCCGCCCAGCGGTCCGCGGAGACGATCGAGTAACCCGCGCGCGACAACGTGATGCGCGCCAGCGGCGCATAGCTCTCGGGCGGCGACAGGGACAGGATGAGCGGCGTGAACCGGTGAGACATGCGTTCCAGTTCGGAGAACGCGTTTCGGCGGTTGACCCCCGAGCTCGGCTTACCGCATGACGGCGCCGCCGTCGACCACAAACGACTCACCCGTCACGAACGACGCGCGGTCGGAGCTGAGCCAGACGACGGCCTCGGCGATCTCCTCCGGCGTGCCGAAGCGGCCGCCGGGCTGACTCGCCAGCCAGCGCTCGCCCATCTTGGGCTGGAGCTGCATGGCCGCGCGCAGCGTGGGCGTGTCGATCGTGCCCGGACACACCGCGTTGATGCGCACGCCGGTCCTCGCGTTCTCGAGCGCCGCGGCCTTGGTGAGCCCGAGCACGCCGTGCTTGGCGGCCGCGTAGTGACCGAGCTGGGGCACGGCGATGAGCCCCGCGCCCGAGGCGGTGTTCACGATCGAGCCCGCGCCCTGGCGTTGCATGACCGGGATCTCGTGCTTGAGACAGTAGAAGACGCTCGACAGGTTGAGCTCGAGCGTGGCGTGCCAGTGCGCGAGCGAGAGCGTGTGGACCGGGCCGCCGCCCACGGGCCCGCCCGCGTTGTTGTGCGCGCAGTCGAGCCGGCCGAAGGCCGACAGGCAGTCCGCGACCAGCGCCGCCACGTCGTCCTCGCGAGTCACGTCGGCCCGCTTGGAACGGGCGACGCCGCCCGCGGCCGCGATCTCCTTCGCCACCGACTCGCAGCCCGCGGCGTCCTGGTCCGAGACCAGGACCTGCGCGCCCTCGCGCGCGAACGCCAGCGCGCAGGCGCGGCCGATGCCCTTCCCCGCGCCGGTCACCAGCGCGACCTTGCCCTCGACCAGACCGCCGCTCACAGCGCGACCGTCGCCGTGCCGACCACGGGTGACTCGTGCGCCTCGTTCTGGATCGTGAGGTCGATCTCCACCGTACCGCGCGCGTCGTCTTTTTCGGTGATCACGCCGGTGGCGCGCGGGCGCGAGCCGACCAGCACCGGCGCGCGGAACACCGTGTCGATGCGCAGGATGCGCGCGCCCGGCGCCCAGCGGTGGATCAGCGCCGCCAGGATGCCCTGACTCATGATCCCGGGCACGATCGCCCCGGGCAGCCCCTCGCGCTTGGCCGCCTCGTGGTCGGTGAAGCGCTCGAAGCTCATGCCCGCGGCGCGCACGAAGCGCTTCACGTTCTCGAGCGACACGTCGGGCTCGAGCGGCGGCAGCTCCTCGCCGAATTCGACCTGGGAGTGACTCGTGCGGCTCATCTCACGCCCCCGCCCGCTGCACCATGCGCCAGTCCACGGTCGACACGTGCTCGCCGCGCTGGTTGGTGAACTCCATGCGGTGCACGATGAACAGCATCGTTCCGGAGCGGCCGGTCTTGGTGTAGATGTCGTGGATGCAGCTCTTGGCGACGATCTTGTCGCCGGGCCGCAGCGGAGCGAGCGCCTGCACGCACTTGCCCGCGTCGAAGCCGAAGCCGCTCGAGAAGCGCGGGAAGTTGTCGGGCAGCACGCGCCGGCCCACGTAGCGCGAAGTGAAGGTGGGCACCGCGCGGAACTCCGGGTGCTCCGGGTCCACGAACTGCGGCGCGACCTCGCCGCACGAGCGCGCGAAGTCGAGCACGTCTTCGGTCTTGATCTCGAACTCGACCGTGTCGAAGGTCGACCCGGCCCAATCCCGCTTCAGGGCTTCAACGTCGATTTCCACGAGACTGCTTCGAACTCCCCGGCGCGCAGCGCCTCGACCAATTCTCCCACGCCGCGCACCGGCGCGGGGAACCGGGTCGCGCAGCGCCCGATATGACTCACGATGTGGGCGTCGCTGCCGCCCACGCCCCGGTAGCCGTGGCGGTCGGCGAGCTCCTGGGCGCGCTCGTCCTCGCTGGCCCGGCTGCCGCCGTTGCGCGTCTCGATGATGCGCACGCCGGCGACCGGCCCGCGCGCCTCGTAGTGCGCGCACATGCCCACGCGGATGCGCCCCGGGTGACACGGCACCGCCACGCCGCCGCAGCGCTCGACCTCGCGCAGCACGAGCCCGAGCGAGAGGTCGATGCGCCCGAAGTCGAACGCGCGCTGCATGTCGTCGTTCACGCCGAACACCAGCACGTGGCCGTAGTCGGTCTCGACCTCGCTCGCCTTCAGGATCTCGAGCCCGAACTCGCGCGCCAGCGCGCCGTAGTCGGAGACCGAGTCGAACTGGCGGTGCTCGGTGAGCACGAAGCCGTCGAGCGGCAGCTCGCGCTTGCGGATCCACTGGCAGTAGTTCTCGACCCGGGCCCGCCCGTCGTCGGACCGGATCGAGTGGTTGTGCAGGTCGAGGATCATGCCGGGCGGAACACGGGGACGCCGAGCGAGTCGTTGGCCGTGCGGAACTCCGCGCGCACCGGCATGCCGATGCGCACCTCGTCGGGCGCGCAGCCGACCACGTGAGTCATGAGCCGCGGGCCCTCCTCGAGCTGCACGTAGGCCAGCACGTAAGGCACGGCGTCGCGGAACGGCGGGACCTGGTTCTGCTCGGTCACGGTGAAGGTGTACACCGTTCCGCGGCCCGAGGCGACGAAGTGCTCGATCGCGCCGAGACACTTCGCGCACTGCGCGCGCGGCCGGTGCTGCACGGCCCGGCACACGCGGCAGCGCTGCAACACCAGCTCGTGCCGGCCGGCGCCCTCCCAGAAGCCGCGCGTCTCCCAGTCGGCCACGGGTCGCGGGTACTCGAGCTCCTTCGCCATCACGCCCTCGCCAGGACCAGGGTCGCGCCCGAGTGCGCGACGCCCAGCGTGCCGCCGGTGCCGTGCGCCAGCGCGAGGCGCGCGTCGGCGACCTGCCGCTCGCCGCACTCGCCGCGCAGCTGCTTCACGGCTTCGATCACCAGGAAGATCCCGCGCATGCCCGGGTGGTTCGACGACAGACCGCCGCCGTCGGGGTTCAGCGGCAGCGCGCCGCCCAGGCCGATGCGTCCGCCCGACACGAACGCCCCGCCCTCGCCCGGCTTGCAGAAGCCCAGGTTCTCGAGCGTGACCAGCACGGTGATCGTGAACGAGTCGTAGATCGTGCACAGGTCGACGTCGTCGTGACTCACGCCCGCCATGCGAAAGGCCTGCGCGCCGGACTGTTTCGCGGCGATCGACAGGAGGTCGGGGGAGCCGACCTCCTGGTGACACACCGCCTCGCCGCAGCCGAGCAGCAGCACCGGGCGCTGCTTCAGGTCGCGCGCGCGCTCGGCGCTGGTCACGACCAGCGCGCCGCCGCCGTCGGAGATGATGCAGCAGTCGAGCAGGTGCAGCGGGCGCGAGATCATGCGGCTCTCGAGCACGTCGGCCACGCTGATCGGCTTGCGCATCTTGGCCGCGGGGTTCAGCCCGGCGTGGCGGCGCATGGTGACTGCGATCTCCGCGAGCTGCTCCGAAGTCGTGCCGTAGGTGTGCATGTGGCGCTGCGCGACCAGCGCGTAGCTGCCGACCGTGGTCATGCCGTAGGGCGAGACGAACGAGGCCGCGGCGTCGCGGCCGCCGCCCATGCCGGTGCCGATCGCCAGCGCGTTCGACGCCGCCGTGCTGCCGTAGAGCACGAGCGCCACCTCGCACAGCCCGGCATGGATCGCCGCGGCCGCGTGACTCACGTGGGCCACGAACGACGAGCCGCCGATGTTGGTCCCGTCGAGGTGTCGCGGCTTCAGGTCGAGATACTCGGCGAGCGACACGATGCCCATGGCGCCCATCGACATGCTGGCCGCGAACAGTCCGTCGACGTCGCGCAGCTCGAGCCCGCAGTCTTCGAGCGCGCCCTTGGCCGACTCGGCCATGATCTGGAACTCGGTCTTGTCGGGCGCCCAGCGGGTCGGGTGCTCGTACGCGCCGGCCAGCGCGATCCTGCCCGAGAGACTCATCGCGGGAGCCCGCGCAGGAACTCGAGCACCGCCTCGGACAGCGCTTCGGGCGCCACCAGCGCGACCCGGTGCCCGACCTTGGGCAGGACGACCTTGCGCGCGCCGGGAATGCGCGCGGCCAGGATCTCGGACGGCCCGGCCGATTCCGCGTCCTCGTCGCCCACCACGACCAGGGTCGGACACGCGACCCGGCCCAGGTCCGCCTCGCGGTCGAAATCGCGCACCGCCTGCGCGTTCTGATACACGACGCGGGGGTCGGTCTTGATGTCCTCCATGAAGCCCCGCCGCATGACGTCGGGCGTGGCCGACGCCGGATAGTCGCGCCGGTCGAACTCGCGCCGCGCCTTGCCCTCGCTGATCAGCCGCCAGCGCTCGAGATACTCGGGAGTCACCGGCACGCGCGCGCCGCTCGCCACGAGCACGAGCGCGCGCACGAGCTGCGGCGCAGCCAGCGCCGTCTCGAGCGCGACCATGCCGCCCATCGACCCGCCGAGCAGCACGCAGCGCGGCACGCGCAGCGCCGCGAGCAGCCCGCGCAGGTGCGCGCTGATGCGCGCCACCGAGCCGAGCGAGTCGAGGCCGCCCGAGCGCGCGTGGCCGGGGAAGTCGAGCGCGATCGGGCTGTGCTCCTTGGCCAGCCGCTCCAGCACGTCGCTGAACAGCCCGCTGTTCCCGCCCGCGCCGTGCAGACACACGATCGTGTCGCCCCGCGAGAGGTCCGGCGGCGCCTCGGGCAGCGTGGTGGCGCCCGTATGTCTCAGGAAGGTCGCGATCCCGTCGACCTGGACGTACTTCTCCGGCACCCGGCGAGCCTACCGCGCGGGCGCAAGGGGCTTCAACCCGCCCGTGGTAGCATGCGCAGCATGGACGCCAACGAGAGAGTGATCCGCGATTTCCTCGCTGCCTGGTCGCGCCTCGATGCGTCCGAGCTGATCGGCTACTTCGCCGCCGACGGCGTCTACCACAACATGCCGCTGGCGCCGGTCGCGGGCCGCGCAGCGGTCGAACAGCTCATCCGCGGCTTCATCGGCACCTGGAGCGAGGCGAAGTTCGACGTCCTGGCCCTGGTCTCGGCCGGGAACGTGGTGATCGCCGAGCGCGTCGATCGCATCCGCGCCGGCGGCAAGTCGGTGGACCTGCCCTGCGTGGGCGTGTTCGAGCTCGAAGCCGGCAAGATCAAGCGCTGGCGCGACTACTTCGATCTCGCGACTTACACGCGCGCGATGGCCTGAGAGCCCCGGCTAAGTCACCTCGAGCCCCGCCAGGTCACCCTTGTCGCGCCAGTCCTTCAGCATGTTGAAGAACAGGATGGAGCCGCCGCCGAAGAAGCCGTTCTGCGCCGACAGGTCGCTGAGCTTGCCCTCGTTGTTGTAGTAGCCGGGCGTGCAGGCCTCGAGGAAGTCCCGGCCCATGCGCGAGAACGCGATGATCGTGTTCACCCACTGCGCCTCGGCCTCCTCGCTGGCCTCGAGCGTCTTGATGCCGCGGTCGAGCGCGTGCCGGACGATGTACGCGATGTGCTTGCCCTGCTCGTCGAGCATGTGCGGGTAATTCACGGTGAACGCGCTCTGCTGCGGCCCCATGATGTACAGGTTCGGGAACCCGCGGCTGTGCATGCCGTGCAGCGTGCGCAGGCCCGTCGACCACTTGTGCGAGATCGAGAGACCGCCACGCCCGAACATGTCGTAGCCCGCGCGCCGCGTGTAGTCGGTGCCGACCTCGAAGCCGGTGGCGAAGATCAGACAGTCGACGGGATACTCCACGCCCTCGACCCACACGCCGCGCTCGGTCAGGCGCTCGACGCCCCTGCCCTTGGTGTCGACCAGAGTCACGTTCGGGCGGTTGAAGGTCTGGAGATACTCGTCGTGGAAGCACGGCCGTTTGCAGAACTGCCGGTACCACGGCTTCAGCGCCTCCGCGGTCTTCGGGTCCTTCACGATCGTGTCCACGCGCGCTCGGATCTGGTTCATCTTCTCGAAGTCGGCCAGCTCCATGGTCTTGCCCACGTCGGCCGCGGCGCCCTGGTCCTGCTGCACCATGATCAGGAGCTTGCGGATGATGTCGGTCCAGCCGTCCATCACCAGGTCTTCCTCCTGGAAGCCGCCCGAGACCAGGATGTTGAAGTTGTCCATCCGGTGCTTGTGCCAGCCGGGCCGCAGTGACTGCGCCCAGCCGGGGTCGGTGTCACGGTTGGCGCGCACGTCGATGGACGACGGCGTGCGCTGGAACACGTACAGGTGCTTGGCGGCCTCGCCCAAGTGCGGCACGCACTGCACCGCGGTGGCGCCCGTGCCGATGATGCCGACCCGCTTGTCGCGCAGGCCGGAGAGATTCCCGTTCGAGTCACCGCCCGTGTAGCCGTAGTCCCAGCGGCTGGTGTGGAACGAGTGACCCTTGAA
>DATKAO010000231.1 GCA_035498015.1 Myxococcota bacterium | reverse complement strand
TCAGAACGGATTCTGCGTCTCGAGCCCCAGGCTGAGTCGGCCGAGCTGCTCGGTGATGCGGTCGACGTGGCCGTTGATGTGCAGCGGCATGGCCTGGAAGTCGCGGTAGCGGCGCTCGAAGGCCGCGCCCTCGCGCAGGCCGTTGCCGCCCAGCACACGCAGGATCAGGCGCATGGCCTCGTCGCAGAAGTGGACGGCCTGCATGCCGGCGGAGGTCTGGCGGAAGTAGTCGGCCTCCGTGGGAGTCACTGCGCCGGCGATGCGCGCGTCGGTCTCCGCCATGGCGGCCCAGACCGTGTCGGTGGCGGCGTTGATCAGCGCGCGGGCGCGGCCGAGGTTCACATGGATGGTCGGGCGGTCCGCCATGCGCGTGCCCAGGATCGCGAGCCGCTCGCGGATGCCCTGCGCGGTCTCCGTGAACGAGACCTCCGCGACGCCCGTGGCCATCGCCCCGAGCCACAGCACCGAGAGACCCACCCAGTCCTCGCGGTAGCGCGCGTGGATCACCGGCACAGCGGGATCGCGCAGGCGCACGCGCACCATGGGCGGCAGCGGTACGACTCTCTCCGACGGGACTTCGACGCCGCTGTAGTGCACGTGGTCGGTGGCCGAGGCGCGCAGGCTCATGGCGTCCCAGGTGGCGCGGATCGTGACGCGCGGGTCGCGCAGGTCGACCAGCGTGAACTTCGGCATGCGCTTGCCGGCGCCCAGGAACGCGACGCCCGCCCACTCCGCGTAGCGCGCGCCCGAGCCGAAGGCCGCGGTACCCTCGAGCCGCGTCCGGCCCTCGTGACTCGTCGCGGTGACGTCGCTCGAAGCGCCGGCCGGGAAGCAGAACCACTCTCGCTTCATGACTGCGGCGCGCAGGAAGTCGGCGTGGCGCGGGCCGAGCAGCGCCGCGAAGTGGTGGAACACGCACAGGTGGTTCCAGACGCACCACGCGGTCGACGTGCAGCACGCGGCGATCGCGCGCAGCTCGTTGGCCATGGCCACGACCGACTCGCCCAGGCCGCCGATCTCGGGCGTGGCCGACATGCGCATGATGTCGTTGCCTTTGATGGCGGCGATCAGCTCGGGCGCGATCGAGCGCGTGGCGTCGGCCTGCGGCGCCTGCGCGAGGATGGCGCCGAGCAGCGGCCGGATGTAGCGCGGCTCGCTCAAGAAGTCGGCGGACGGCGATCGCGCGGGAGGCCCAGCACGAGCTCGCCGATGATGTTGCGCTGCACGTTCGAGGCGCCGCCGGCGATCGCGAACGCAAGTGAGTACATGTAGCTCGAGACCCAGCGCCCGGGCGTGAACTCCCCGACGCCCATGGTGGCGTCGTCGAGCGTCGGCTCGCCGAGCCCCGACTCGGGAATCAGGTCGAGCGCGAGCTTGGCGATGGCCTGCTGCAAGTTCGTGCTGAAGAGCTTCGCCATCAGCATCTCGCTCGACACATCGGCCTCGCGGTTCTGATGGATGGCCGTGAGCATGCGCGCCACCGCCCACTCCTGCGTCGCGAGCTGGCCCGCGATCTCGGCCAGGCGCTGGCGCACGAGCGGCTCTTGGATCGCGGGCCGGCCGGTGCGCTGCACGCGCCGCGCGAGCGCGACCAGCGCGTCGAAGGTGATGCGCACGATCGCCGAGTCGCCGATCAGCATGCGCTCGTGCTTCAGGGTGGAGCGCGAGACCTTCCAGCCCTCGCCGCGCCGCCCCACGATGTTCGCGGCGGGGATGCGCGCGCCGTCGAAGAACACCTCGCAGAAGTCCGTGCCGCCCTGCATCATGGTGAGTGGCTTGACCGTGATGCCCGGCGTCTTCATCGGGACCAAGAGATACGAGATACCCGCGTGCTTGGGCGCGTCGGGCTCGGTGCGGAACAGGCCGAACATCATGTCGGCCTCGTCGGCCTGACTGGTCCAGATCTTCTGGCCGGTGAGCTCCCACTCGTCGCCCACGAGCTGCGCGCGCGACTGCAGCGACGCCAGGTCACTCCCCGCTCCCGGCTCGCTGTAGCCCTGACACCAGACCAGCTCGCCGGTCAGCGTGCGCGGGATGTACTCGCGCCGCTGCCCCTCGCTGCCGCACTCGAGCAGCGTCGGAACGAGCATCTGCGGCCCCTGCACGACGCCGCGGTGCGGGGCGCCTGCGCGGTCGAGCTCCTGGCGAATCACCGTCTCGGCCATCACGTCGAGCGCTGCGCCCGCGCCGCCATAGGCGCGCGGGACCGTGCGGTGCAGGAAGCCGGCCGCGAGCGCCCGCTTGCGCCAGGCGATCGCCTGCTCGCGCTGCGAGAGCCGCGCTTCGGCGCCGCGCAGCGGCCAGCTCTCTGCGCAGAAGCCGCGCGCCTCGGCGCGCAGTCTCTCGTACTCCTCGCCGTAGCGGAGATCCATCACCAGCCCTCGAGCAGAGCAAAGCGCTCGCGGTGCAGCTCGGGCGCGCCGAGCCACAGCCGGTCGAACATCACGCGCTTGAACCACAGGTGCACGTCGCTCTCCCAGGTGAAGCCGATGCCCCCGTGCGCCTCGACCGCGTCGCGGGCGGCCTGCTGGGCGCGGTCGGTGACGTGCGCCTTGGCCAGCGCCGCCGCGCGGGACGACTCCGCGGGCACGTGGTCGAAGGCGTGCGCGGCATACCACCACAGACCACGGGTCGGGTCGACCTCGAGCGCCATGTTCGCGAGCTGGTGCTTCAGCGCCTGGAACTGCGCGAGCGGCTGACCGAACTGCTGCCGCGCCTGCACGTAGGCGACCGTGGCCCGCACGAGCTGGTGCGCCGCGCCGAAGGCGTCGGCGGCGAGCAGCACGCAGCCGGCGTCGACCAGGCGCGCGGCGTCGCCGCGCGAGAGTGTCTCGGCCGGCGCGTCGTCGAGCTCGAGCGTCGCCAGCGGCCGCCCGCGGTCGAGCGTCGCCTCGGGAGTCACTCGCGCGGCCTTGCCCGCCTCGACCAGCGCAAGCGCCCCGCCGGCGCAGCCGACCACGAACAGCTCCGCGCCCTCCGCCTCGGGCACGAGCTGCTTGCGCCCCCGGACACGGCCGTTCGCGAGCTCGGTCCGCCACTCGCCGGGCAGCCAGCCGCCCTCCTCGGCGAGCGCGACCGTGGCGCGTGCGGCGCCCGATGCGAGCCGCGGCAGCCGGGCCGCCTTCTGTGCCGGGCTGCCTCCCTGCGCGAGGGCGAGCGTCGCGAGCGCGTGACCGAGAAACGGCACGGGCACCACGCCGCGACCCAGCTCCTCGGCCACGAGCGCGAGCTCGAGCAGCTCGAGCCCGGCCCCGCCCTGGGCCTCGGGCAACGCGAGGCCCGCGATACCGATCTCGGCCAGGCCGTTCCACAGCTTGGACACGGCCTCGCGCTTGCCGTCGTAGACCGCGCGCACCACGGGCGGCGGGCACTCGTTCGCGACGAAGCTGCGCACCGTGCTCTGCAGGAGCTCCTGCTCTTCGGTGAGTGCGAAGTTCATGGGATTCGGGGCGCCATCGTATCGGATTTGGCCAGGCGCCTACCGGCGCTCGGCCACCAGCAGGTGCCGCGAAGCCCCCTCGCGCGCGCGCCCGCCCCACGCGTCGTCGGAGAGGACCGCGAAGCCGCGCGGCGCCAGCAGGGCCGCGAGGTCGGCGCCGTCGAGCCGCGAGCGCACGGGCTCGCCCAACACGCGCAGCATGAGCTTGTGCAGCCAGCGGTGCTCGCGCTCGCGCGTGCCGTGAGTCACGAGCAGCCGGCTGCCCGGCGCGGAGCGGCGCGCCACGCTCTCGAGCGTGTGCTCGATCGCTTCGCGCGTCAGGTAGCGAATCACTCCCTCCCAGATCCAGAGCGTCGGCACGCTGGCGTCGTGCCCCGCCCGCGCCAGCACGTCCTCGAGTGTCTCGCGTTGGAAGTCGATCGCGACGAAGCGCACTTCGCGCGCCGTGGGCTGCAGCTCCGCCGTGCGCTCACGCTTCCAGCCCTGGGTCGAGGGGTGGTCGACCTCGAACACGAGCGAGCCCGCGAGCTCCGGCATGCGCCAGGCGCGGGCGTCGAGCCCGGCACCGAGCAGCACCACCTGCGCACGTGCCGGCGCCGCGCGCAGCGCGGCGTCGATCGCCACGGTGCGCGCCGGAGCCATGCGCTGCATCCGGCGCACCAGGGCGACCCGCCGGCGCGCGAGGAGCCCCGAAGCCGGCCGACCCGACACCACCAGGTCCACTGCGCGCTGGTAGCTCGGCGGCAGGAGCGCGCGCGCGACCGGGTCCGAGAAGCCCTCGACCGACTTGACGCCGTCGGCGACCGCGCGCCCGGCCGCCACCAGGAAGGCGGTCGTGCTCGGCCGGCCCTCGCGCACTCAGTCCTCCTTCGCCCACTCCGCCGGGTGCGTGCCGAGCGGAACGGTCGGCAGCGCCCAGCGGGCGGGGGTCTCGGAGAGCTCGACGATCGGCGACAGGTGCGTGAGCTCGCCGAAGGGCGTGGAGCTGTGGCTGAGATGCGGCTCGACCTGCGCGGCGCCGAGCCCGGGGCCGAGTGACTCGCTGCGCGGCAAGCCGTCGAGCCACATTCCGGTGCGGGAGAGCGACGCCCGCACGAGATAGCTCCCGCCCTCACGCGCGCGCCGCGCCAGCGCGATCATCGTGCCGAGCGCCGCGAGATACCCCGTGTTGTAGTCGGTCGCAGCGGCGGGCAGGAGCTGCGGGCCGGCGGCGCCGCCGTGCTCGAGCGCGATGCCGGTCACCGTCTGCGCCAGCTGCTCCCAGCCCGGCCGCTCGACCCACGGGCCCTCGTGGCCGTAGCAGTTGATCGCGGTGTACACGAGCCCGGGCCGCAGCGCGAACAGCGCCTCGGGCCCGAAGCCGCGCCGCGCGAGCGTGCCGCTGCGGTAGCCCTGCGCGAACACGTCGGCGCCACGCACCAGCGCGCGCAGCCGCTCCGCCTCGCCGGGCCGGCGCAGGTCGAGATGGGCCGAGCGCTTGCCGTGACTCGTGTCCATCACGAAGGCAGGCACCGACGGGAGGTGCGGCGAGCCGATGCGCAGCACGTCGGCGCCGTGCGCGGCCAGGGTGCGGCCACAGGTCGGTCCCGCGAGCACGCGCGTGAGGTCGAGCACGCGCACTCCGGAGAGCGGGCGCGGCGCGGGCGCGAACGGCTCGGGCGGCGAGTCGGCCACGCGGATCACCTCCACCACGGGGCGGCTCGCGAGCGCCCGCCCCTGCGGATGCTCGGCCCACTCCTGCGCGCTGCGCACGCGCGCGCCGCACAGACCGCGCTCGGCGATCGCGTCTTCGAGTGACTGGGCGTCCCAGCCCGCGATCTTCCCCGCCACCGCCTCGCGCTCGGGGCCGCAGCCCAGGAGCTCAAGCGCGCGCCGTTGTGTCTCGGGGAAGCTCTGGTGAAGCAGGAACCACTGGCCGTCGCGCGTGCGGTAGAAGCCGGTGAGCTGCCGGCGCGCTTCGAACGGCTCCACGCCGGGGCCGCTCTCGACGCGCTGGAACATGAAGCCGAGCAGCGAGGCGGCTGCGCCGGTCACGTCGACGCGCACGCGCTGGCGCCGGCCCGTGCGCAGGCGCCAGATCTCGGCCGCGGCCAGCGCGCTGGCGGCCAGCGCCGCGGCCGCTGCCTCGCCGACGCGGAAGTGAGTGGCCAGGACCGGGTCCGCTCCGACGATCTCGAGCTCCGCCGGGCGCGGCAGGCCGAGTGACTCGTGCAGCGCGTCGAGAATCGCCCGGCTCATTCCAGGCGCTCCGCCCAGGCGAGCAGCCGCTCGTCGTCCATGAAGCGCCCCACGAGCTGCAGGCCCAGCGGCAGGCCGTCCGGCGCGCTCACCCGCGGCAGAGACACCACCGGCAGGCCGGCGTGGGTCCAGGGCAGCTGCAGCATCGGGTCTCCCGTGGAATCGAGCCCGGCCGGCGCGGGGCCGGCGGCTGCCGGACATACCAGCACGTCGACGCCTGCCGCGTCCATGGCCTGGTGGATGCGCGCGCGCACGCGCGCCCGGCCCGCGCGCACTTCGGCGGCGTACTCCGCGGGCACCTCCCCGCCGTCGCGCAGCGCCGCGAGCGTGCGGGGCCGGTAGCGCTGCGCGAAGCGCGGCTGCCAGCGCGCGTGGTGGCGCGCCATCTCGAACACCAGCAGGCGCCGGTGCGCGGCGTTGAGTGTCGCGATGTCTTCGAGCACGGGGACCGGCTTGGCGTCGAGTCCGTCGAGCACGGCCCGCGCCGCAGGCGTTGCCTGCGCGAGATAGGGGCCTTGCGGCAGGCCGAGCCGCGCCGGGTGTCTCGGGCTCGCCATGTGCCAGCCGGCACACAGCACCGCCGCCGCGCGGCTGGCCCAGTCCACGTTCGCCGCGAGCAGCCCGACCGTGTCGAACGACTCGGCGAGCGGGATCACGCCCGCCGTGGAGATCCGCCCGTACGACGGCTTGTAACCCACCACGCCGCAGAACGCCGCCGGGCGGATCACCGAGCCCACGGTCTGTGTGCCGAGCGCCAACGGGCAGTGACCGGCCGCCACGGCCGCCGCCGACCCGCTCGACGAGCCACCGGGGGTGTGCGCGAGGTTGCGCGGGTTGCGGGTGGGCCCGGGCTCGATGAACGCGAACTCGGTCGACACGGTCTTGGCCAGCACCACCGCGCCGGCGCTGCGCAGCAGTGACACGGCCGCGGCCTCGGGCCCCGCGAGCTCCTCGACGGGCAGCGCCGAGCCGGCCGTGGTCGGCAGCCCGTCGACATGCAAGACGTCCTTCACGCCGAACAGGAGCCCGCGCAGGGGTCCATCGGGCGCCTCCGCGAGCGCGCGTTCGACGCGCGCCGCGCGGCCGGGCTCCGGCATGAGCGCCCGGATCTCCGCGTCGGCCGCCTCGATGCGCGCGACGTCGGCGCCGGTCACTTCGTCTCCTCCGGACGCGAATTCTACCGGGGAGCCCGGTCGCGCAGCGAGAGCCAGAGCGCCGCCGCGGCGATCGGCACGCCCACGAGCGCTCCGAGCTTGGCGGGCGCCTCGACGCCCAGCGGCTTCCAGAGCCACAGGAGCCAGGCGGCCGCGACCTGCTTCGCGAACACGAAGGCGAGCACGGTCGGGATCCAGCGCCGGTAGCGAGTCACCACCCCGACCTCGATCACGAGCCAGGCGAGCTGGTCGATGCCGATCGAGGCGAGCAGGCTCTTGATCGGCGCTCCATTGTGCGACAGGTCGATGCCCGCGATGCTGCCCGCGCCCGAGTCGGCCCAGAACACGTGCACCCAGCCGCGGAAGGCGTTGATGCCGATCTGGAGCCACAGGAAGAAGACCGCGAGCTGCGAGCCTCGGTAGTCGTCGTCGGGCGGCGGCAGCAGGCGCATCGCGTCAGCGCCCCCGCGCCATGAAGTCGAGCGCGATGCGCGCGAGCTGCTCGCCGGCGTCCTCCTGCACGAAGTGACCCGCGCCCCGAATGGTCGTGTGCGGCTGTCCCTTCGCGCCCGGCACCTCCTCCTGGAAGCGCGTGTGGAGCCCGGCTGTCACCGGGTCGCCGTCGGTGAACGCGGTGAGAAAGGGCTTCGTGTAGCCCTGCAGCACCTGCCAGGCGCGGCGGTTGTCGGGGATCGCCACGTCGTCGGGCAGGATCGGGACCAGCGTCGGGAAGCGGCGCGCACCCGCGCGGAAGCGCTCGTCGGGGAACGGCGCGGCATAGGCCGCGATCTCCGCCTCACTGAGCTTGGGACACATGGCGCGCATGACCGCCTCGGGCGTGAACTCGGGTGACTCCGCGCAGTGCTTCTGCCAGTACATGAAGGGTGGCACGCCGCCCTCGCCCGCCGCCGCGAAGCCCTTCATCACGTCGAGCATGGTGCGCGGGACCGGCAGCTTCGCGTACAGCTCGCGCAGCGCCGGCGCCGCCGCCTCGGGGATGCCCTTCGCGTCGGGCAGCCCGGTGTTCGAAGTGACCACGCGCGCGAAGCGCTCCGGGCACTCGGCCACGACGCGCAGCCCGACCAGTCCGCCCCAGTCCTGGCAGATCAGCGTGATCTCGCGCAGGTCGAGCGACTCGACGAAGGCCCGCAGCCAGGCCACGTGGCGCGCGTAGCTGTAGTCGCTGACTCGCGTCGGCTTGTCGGAGCGGCCGAAGCCCACCAGGTCCGGCGCCACCACGCGCTGCCCCGCGGCGCTGAGCAGCGGGATCATCTTGCGGTAGAGATACGACCACGTCGGCTGGCCGTGCAGGCAGAGCACCGGCGGGGCGGCGCGCGGCCCTTCGTCGACGTAGTGCATGCGCAGCGCGCCGCCCTCGGCGTCGGGCACGCTCGTGTAGCGTGGAAGATAGGGCCAGCCCGGAAGGTCCCGGAAGCGTTCATCGGGCGTGCGAACGAGCTCCATGGTTCGAGCACCTCTTGGCACGCATGATGCCAGAATTCTGCCATCATCTGCCGATGACTCGAACCCGGCCGTGGCTGGGGCTCGCGCTGCTCGCGCTGGGCTGCTCTCCCGATGCGGCGCCGCCCGCGCGCCACGCGCCGCGCGAGCCCGGCGCAGTGACTGCCGACGACATCCCGGTCGCGCACACTCCGCCGGGCGGCTACGGGCTCTCCTTCCCCGAGCCGGTGCTCGCCCGTTGCACCGAGCCGCTGGTCGAGGGCGCGCCCGACCTGCGCGGGGTCTGGAAGACGCTGCGGGCCGAGCGCGACGGCCAGCCCGTTCCCGCGGGTGACTACATCTACTCGTACGTCGAGCGCATCGAGCAGTGCGGCGACCGGATCGTCGACATGGGCGGCGGCACGATCGCCGACGCGCGCGCCGACGGCACGCGCGCTCGCGGCGTGCACGACGTGTTGGTCTACGACTACACGACCCCGATCGAGGTGGTCGCGAGCTACGAGCACGGCGTGTTCGTGCTGCGCCCGGTGCTCTTCCCCGCCCTCGGCTTCACGATCCCGTGGGTCCAGGTGACTCGCCGGCTCGATGCCGAGGGTCACATGGTGTGGACGCGCCCGGATCGCGGTCACCTGGTCGTGACTCTCGAGCGGATCGGCTCCGCGACCGACGGCTACACCAAGACCGACACGCGCCGCCCCGAGGGCGGCCCGCAGCCCGGCACGCCGCAGTGGCTCTACCGCCTGCGCATGATCTGGTCGTTCTACACCGCCTGAGTCGCAGACACGGACTCAAGGCCCGCCTTGCCCCTTCCGATCGGTCACGCCGAGGCGTCGAGCAGGAGGCATGGCGAGCATGGCGGCAGCGGGCACTCATCTGTTCACGATCGAGGGCACGATCACGGTCAGCCACTACCCGGTGCAGAAGGCGCTGGTGGGTGACTGGGTGTCGCTCTGCACGCCGAGCTTCCGCGAAGCGCTGATGCGGGCCATGGAAGAGGGACAACGGCTCGGCGCGATGTCGTGGATCGTGGCCATGACGCGCAACCCGGGCGTGCCCTCGCAGGACGACCAGCGCTGGGTCGAGACCTTCAACGTGGGGAACGCGCTCAGCAAGGGCATCATCGCCTGCATCAACGTGCACGGCTCGAGCGCGATCGCCAAGCTGGGCTCCCGCCGCTGGACCAAGAGCGCGGGCGAGCAAGGCATGATCACCGGCGACTGCTCGACGCTCGAGGAAGCGCTGAAGATGGCGGCGCAGGTCGCGAGCGGCGACCTCCGCTAGCCCCGCGCCCGTTTCGCGCCCGCCTCGGACTGTTGGTTGCATCATGAAACCACAGGCCGTAGGCTGTCGTCTCATCCGAGTCGCAGGACGAGGAGAGCGCGCGTGAAGCCGGTGTGTCTGGTGATCGGTGCGGGAGCTGGAATCGGTGGCACGGTCGGCCGGCGCTTCGCCCGGGAGGGCTATCACGCCGTCCTGTGCCGGCGCACGGATGCCGACGGACTGAGTCGCCTGGTCGACATGATCAAGAGCGACGGCGGCTCGGCGTCGGGATACCTGCTGAACGCCGCCGAGCCCGACTCGATCGAGCAGCGGGTGGCCGCCGTCGAGTCCGAGCTCGGCCCGATCGAGGTCGCGATCTACAACCTGGGCGCCCAGATCGGCGACCGGTCACTCCAAGACACTCCGCTGAAGGCCTTCGAGACCGGCTGGCGCCTGGGGACCTTCGGCCTGTTCCGCCTGGCCCAGGCCGTGTGTCCGCGCATGGCCGAGCGCGGCAAGGGCACGCTGCTGGTGACTTCGTCCACGGCAGCCATGCGGGGCAACGCAGGCCAGCACTCGCACGCGGCGGCCATGGGCGGGCGGCGCCTGCTCTGCCAGACGCTCAACGCCGAGTTCGCGTCCAAGGGCATTCACGTCGTGCACATCGTGATCGACGGCGCGGTGGACGCGCCCGACACGCTGGGCAAGATGCTGGGGCCGGAGCGCTTCCAACAGCTGCGCGAGACCCGCGGCAACGAGCACGACGGGCTCATGCTGCCGGCGCAGATCGCGGAGACCTACCTGCACCTGGCCCGTCAACACCGCTCCACCTGGACCTACGAGCTCGACCTGCGGGCGTTCTCGGACCGCCCGTGGTGGAATCACTGAGGAGTCACTGTGACTGACGTCGCACTCATCGTCGGCGGAGGCCCGGGCATCAGCGCGAGCTGCGCCCGGCTGTTCGCGAAGAACGGCATGCGCGTGGCCGTCGCGGCCCGCGACCCGAACAAGCCGGTGCTGGAGGCGCTCGAGAAGGCGCACGGCGTGCGGCGCTACGCCTGCGACGCGAGTGACCCCGCGGCCGTGGCCCGCCTGTTCGAGACGGTCGTGCGCGAGCTCGGCCGGCCGACGCTCGTGGTGCACAACATCGACGGCCGCGTGGCGGGCATCTTCCGCAAGAAGATCACGGAAGCCGAGCCGGGCATGGCGTTCGACACGCTGCGGAACTCGGCGTTCAGCGCCTTCCTGGTGGGTCAGGAGGCCGCGCGGCTCATGCTCGAGAACGCGCCGGGTGCAAACGGCGCGAAGGGCACGATCGTGTTCACCAACGCCAGCGCCGCGCTGAAGGGCTACCCGCAGAGCGGCGCGTTCGCGATGGCGTGTCACGCGAAGTCGGGACTGGCGGAGAGCATGGCGCGCGAGCTCATGCCGCAGGGCATCCACGTGGCGAACGTGCCGATCGACGCCGCCATCGGCTGGACGCAGGACGACGGCTCGCGCGCGCACCGCCTGGCCGGAACGGCCGTCGACGACAACATGGCCGACCCGGACCACATCGCGGAGGTCTACCTGCAGCTGCACCGCCAGCACCGCTCGACCTGGGCGTTCGAGGTCGTGCTGCGGCCGTGGGTGGAGAAGTGGTGACTCCCCGGGTCGAGTTCGACTTCGACTTCGGGTCGCCCAACGCCTATCTCGCGCACCTGGTGATTCCCGAGATCGCGAAGCGCACGGGCGTCGACTTCGCCTACGTGCCGGTGCTGCTGGGCGGCGTGTTCAAGGCGACGGGCAACGTGTCACCGGCCGTGTCACTGCGCGGCATCAAGAACAAGCCGGAGTACGAAGCGCTCGAGATGCGCCGCTTCCTGGCCAGGCACGGCATCACGCACTTCGCGCGCAATCCGCACTTCCCGGTGAACACGCTGCAGATCATGCGCGGCGCCGTGGCTGCCCGGGGGCTGGGCTGCTTCGAGCGCTACGTGAGCGAGGTGTACCGGCACATGTGGGCCGAGCCCAAGAAGATGGACGAGCCCGACGTGATCCGCGCGGCGCTGGTCGAGTCCGGCCTCCCGGCCGACGCCCTGCTGGCGCGGGCGCAGGACGCCGCGGTGAAGCAGGAGCTGCTCTCCAACACCGAGCGCGCGGTCGGGCGCGGCGTGTTCGGGTCGCCGAGCTTCTTCGTCGGCGACGAGCTGTTCTTCGGCAAGGACCGGCTGCGCGACGTCGAAGAGGAGATCGAGGCGCAGAAGGCGCGATGAGGCTCGGCAGCTCGCTGCGCTTCCTCTACCCGACCGGGACTCACACCCACGCGCTCTTCCAGCAGATGCTCGCGGCCATGCCGCCGGGCAGCTTCATCGAACGGCCGCTGGGCGCGCTGGATACCGCCGAGCAGGCGCGCAACGTGCTCGAGGTGGCCGCGGCAGCCCGCGCCGCGGGGCTCGACTCACTCCTGTTCGGCGACAACCACGCCGTGCCCGCCGCCTACGCGAACTCGTTCGCGCCGATTCCCGCCCTGGCCCGGCTGATGGCCGTGACGGGCGAGATGCCCGTGGGCCTCGTCCTGCTCGCGCCCTTCTATCACCCGATCCTGCTGGCGGAGCAGATCGGCACGCTCGCGGCCTTCGCGACCGCGCCGCTGGTCGTGACGCTCGCGAACGGCGGCCGCGAGCAGGCGTTCCAGGCTTTCGGGATCCCGATGGCGAGCCGCGCGGAGCGGCTCGAGGAGCTGGTGGCGATCGTGCGCGCGCTGCTTGCGGGCGAGCGAGTCACTTTTCACGGCAAGCACTTCGACCTGGACGGCGTCTGTGTGAGTCCGCTGCCGAGGGTGCCGGTGTCGCTCTGGATTGCGGGCACCGTGCCCGCCGCGGCGGCCCGTGCGGGCCGCATCGGCGACGGTTGGCTCACCGGCCAGAACGCCACGCGCGCCGAGCTCGCGCGCCAGCTCGAGGTGTATCGCGAGGCCGCGGCGCGCGCGGGCCGCCCGGCCCTGCCGGTGCTGCGCCGCGACATCTACGTGGGTGAGTCCGACGCCGAGGCCGAACTGACCGCGGGCAAGATCCTCGCCGAGGGCTACCGCGGCACGAGCCGCGACGACCTGCTCGTGGGCGGAGCCGCGAGCGTCGTTCAGCAGCTGCGCAGCTACCAGGCGCTCGGCTTCGAGTACGTGATGGTGCGCCACATCGTGGGCGACCACGGCGCGATGCTGCGCTCCTTCGCGCGCATCGGTGAGTCGGTGATTCCCGCGCTCCGGAGCGACTAGCCCGCCCGGCCCGGCGTGAACTTGCACGGCATGCGCTTGATGCCGTGGATGAAGTTCGACTGCAGCATGACCGGCGCCGCGCTGATCTCGAGGTCGGGCAGGCGGCGGAACAGCTCGCGGAACACCACCGTGATCTCGCGCCTGGCCAGGTTCGCGCCCAGACAGTGGTGCGCGCCCGGGCCACCGAAGCCCACGTGCTCGTTGGGCCGGCGAGTCACGCTGAAGCGGTAGGGCTGCTCGAACGCCAGCTCGTCGCGGTTGGCCGAGTTGTACCAGAGCACGATCTTCTC
>DATKAO010000230.1 GCA_035498015.1 Myxococcota bacterium | reverse complement strand
ACGCCGCCGAGCAGCACGCCGCGGCCGCCTTGATCGCCCTGCAGATAGTGCGCGCCGAGCTGCACCGCGAGCCGCCCCGCGACCTCGCTCATGGGCACGAGCAGCGGGAGTGACCCGTCTTCCAGCTGCACGGTCTCGAAGCCGATCGCGACGATGCCGCGCTCGAGGATGCGCCGGGTCATCTCGGGCTCGGGCGCCAGGTGCAGGAAGTCGAACAGCACCTGCCCCGGCCGCATGGCCGCGATCTCGGAGGGCGTCGGCTCCTTCACCTTGGTCACGATGTCGGCGCCGGCGATGATCTCGTCGGGCGACTTGCGGATCAGCGCGCCGACGGCCTCGTACTGCTCGTCGGCAAAGCCGCTGCCTTCGCCCGCGCCGGACTCGACCGCGACCTCGTGACCCGCCGCCGCCAGGGCGCGCGCGCCGCTGGGCAGGAGCGCGACCCGCTGCTCGCGATCCTTGGTCTCGCGCAGGACACCGACTCTCATGGAGCTTCCTCATGCGCGGCGTGGGCACCGTACCCACGCCTTCGGATCGGGAAGATAGCGGAGGGATCCGGGGGGATCGGAGTCCGGTCAGCGGAACTGGAGCGGGCTCACCAGACCGGGCGGCTGTTCTGGCCGCTGTGGGTGACTTCCTGCTCGACCCCGTCCGACACGCGCGCCACGTAGATCTGGCTCGAGGGCGAGTCGCCGCGCGTGGCGGCGTAGGCCACGTAGCGGCCGTCGGGCGAGAGCGAAGGATACTCCTCGACGTCGTCGGTACGCGTGATCTGGCGCTTGGCGCCGCCATCGGCGCGCATGATCCAGATGTCGGTGTTGCCGGTCGACATCTCGCGCTGGAACACGATCCAGCGCCCGTCGCGCGAGTAGCGCGGGTGACTGCCGCGGGTCACGGGGTGCGGCTCCTTGTCGTCCAGACTCATCAGGAAGATGGTCGACTCCGACTTCGAGTGCGCCTCCTTGCGCGCGAACACCACGGTGCGGCCGTCGGGCGAGACGTCGGGCGTCCAACACCCGACGGTGTCGGGCAGGAGCTGGTCGCCGCCATCGTCGGTGTTGATCCAGATCGCGCCGCCGTGCTTGCCGCCGGGCAGCGAGACCGAGCCATGCCAGGCCAGCCGGATCGGGCCATCGGCCAGGCCCGCCCCCAGGCCCGAGCGGTTGCGCGTGGCGAGCACCCAGGCGCCAGTGAATCGGTTCCAGGTCCACAGCCGGAGCGTGCCGTCCGCCGGGTCCACGCGCGCCACGAGCAGGCGCGCGCCATCGCTCGACCAGTCGAGCGGCATGCCGGTGGAGCCCACGTCCGGCACGTCCTGGACCTGACCCGTCTGGAGATACAGGAGCGCCAGCGACGTGCGCAGCTTCTTCTGCTTGTACTGGCCCACGTCGTCGTCGGGGCTCTCGAGCGTGAGCGCCTGGCGGAACTGGTCCACCGAGAGGATGCCCTCCGACGGCGCGTCGCGGATCAGCGCGATCGGGTCCGACGGCAACTCACTCTCCGCGATCGAGCGAAAGCAGCCCGTGCCCGCCAGCGCACAGGCGAGGACGAGCGCGCCGCTAGCGCGCCGCACGGCCCCGGAAGCTTTTGGACTCGGCGTCCCAGACGAAGAGCGCGGCGCCGTCGACCCCCGAGTCGCGCACCGAGACCACGAGCTGCGACGCGCCTGAGTAGAGCGGCTCGCCGTCGGGTCCGAGGGCGCCAGCGACGTCGGTGTGCGACAGATACGCCGCGGCGTCGACGTGTGAGTGGTAGATGCACATGAGGCGCTCCCCCGCCGATTCCGCCGCTCGCAGCGCATGAAACAACTCCTGCTCATCGATCCAGAACGCACGGCTCGCGTCGAGATTCGATTCACCTCGCGCGACCCGCTGGCTTTGGACGTTCGTGCACCGGACGACATGCAGGGGACCCGCCGAATCGGTGCCCGTGAGGAGGCCGCAGCACTCTTCCGGATAGCACTCGCGCGCGTGCTGGAAAACCTCGAGCAAGAGCTCGCGCGGTAACTGCGCGGGATCCAATTCGGGGTCCACCACGAAAGCGGCCCGTTCGCGCGCGTCCTCCACGCTCAGATCTCGTACGAGGCGGGGTCGAGCGCCGCGCGCTGGATGCCGCGCTCCATCGCCAGGCGACACAGATCGGCGACGGAGTGCTCGGCCAGCGCGCGCTCGAGGCCGCCGCGGATCAGGTCCCACACGAAGTCGGGCCCGGAGCCGACCTGTCCCTTGTCGAGGTCGGACAGCAAGAGCACCTGACCCTGCACCGCGCGCACGACCTCGGCCAGCGTGATCTCCTCGGGCCGCCGGGCCAGCTGATAGCCGCCGCCGGGCCCGCGTTTGCTCGTGACCACGCCGGCTCGCCGCAGCTTCTGAAAGATCTGCTCGAGGTAGCGCGCGGGGATGCCCTGGCGGCGGCCGACCTCCACCAGCGGCACCGGGCGGGACCCGCCGTTGTAGGCGAGATCGAAGATGCCGTAGATCGCGTAGCGGATCTGCTGCGTCGCGCGCATGCCTGCGCGCGGACCGTACCACGAGATTCTTATGGTCGCGTGGGCACCCTACCCATGCTCCGGCCACGGGCGACTCGGGCGCTTTCCCGATAGAGTCCCCGCCTCGCCCACTCCTCCTCCGGAGACGAGCCCGCGAACACGCTCGACCCGCGCTCGTCGCGACCGCTGTTGCGGTTCGCGGAGGACCTCGCGCGGCTGCCGACTCACGAGCTGGGCGGCACGCTGCGCGCGCTCCTGCCCCTCGCCCACCCGGCGCCCGCCGCGCAGGCCGAGGATGACTCGCCGCGCGCCGAGATCGCGGACGAGCTGAAGGGGATCCTCGCGCGCCGCCGCATCTCGGAGCTCTGGTCACACCAGTCCGAGGCGCTGGCGCGCGCCGCCGCGGGCCGCGACGTGCTGGTCGCCACCCCGACCGCCAGCGGCAAGAGCCTGGTCTACAACCTGGCAGCGGCCTCGCGCCTGCTCGTGCGCCGCGACGCGCGCGCGCTGTTCCTGTTTCCGCTGAAGGCGCTCGAGCACGACCAGCTCGGCGGCCTGCGCGCCGACCTCGAGACACTTTCGGCGCTCGCTCCGCCGACCGCGGAGATCTACGACGGCGACACGTCGCCGCACCGCCGCAAGAAGATCCGCGAGTCACCACCCTCGGTCCTGCTCACCACGCCCGACATGCTGCACATGGGCATCCTGCCCGCGCACGACCAGTGGCAGGAGTTCTTCCGGAACCTGGAGCTGGTGGTCGTGGACGAAGTGCACACCTACCGCGGCGTGCTGGGCGCGCACTTCGCGCAGGTGCTGCGCCGTCTGGTGCGCGTGGCGAGACACTACGGCGCGGACCCGCGCTTCATCGCCTGCTCGGCCACGGTCGGAAATCCCGGCGCGTTCGCGCGCGAGCTGTTCGGCCGCGAGCTCGACGTGGTCGAGCGCGACGGCGCGCCCGCGCCGCAGCGCTGGCTGGCGGCGCTCGAGCCGGAGGTCTCGGCCTACACCACGGCCGCGCGCCTGTTCCGGCGCTGCGTGCGCGAAGGCCTGCGCACGATCGCCTTCACGCAGGCGCGGCGCGTGACCGAGCTCATGCACCTGTGGATCCTCGAGGCCGAGCCGCAGCTCGCGCCGCGCATCTCCTCCTACCGCAGCGGCTTCCTGCCCGAGGAGCGGCGCACGATCGAGCGGCGGCTGTTCTCCGGGGACCTGCTCGGAGTGATCTCGACCTCGGCGCTCGAGCTCGGCATCGACGTGGGCGGCCTCGACGTGTGCATCCTGGTCGGATACCCGGGCTCGATCCTGGCCATGCGCCAGCGCGCGGGGCGCGTGGCGCGCAGCCGCGAAGGCCTGGTGTTCCTGGTGCCGCAGGAGGACGCGCTCGACCGCTTCTTCCTGCGCCACCCCGAGAGACTCGTGACTCGCCCGTGCGAGGACGCCGTGCTCGATGCGTCCAACGAGGAGATCACCGCCGCCCACCTGCCCTGCGCGGCGGCCGAGGTGCCGCTCCTGCACGCGGAGCCGTGGCTGCAGCCGCCGGGCCTGCAGCGCGCGCTCGCGCTGGCGCACGGCCGGGGCTCGCTGCTCGAGAGCGCCGTGGGCGGCGAGTCGTTCGCGGCGCGGCGCGACCCGGCGCGCCAGGTGAGCCTGCGCGCGGCCGGTGAGTCGTTCGCGATCCGGCGCGCCGGCGATCCGGGTCAGCGCATCGTGGGCACGGTGGGCCGCGGGCGTGTTTCGGGCGAGTGCCACCCCGGCGCGATCTACCTGCACCGCGCCCAGTCCTACCACGTGACCTCGCTCGACTTCGAGCGCCGCCAGGTCGAGGTCGAGGGCCCGGTGCAGGTCGACTGGTACACGCGGCCGGTGGTCGAGAAAGAGACCGAGATCCTCGAGGTGCTGCGCTCGCGGCCGATCGGCAACACGCTGGCCAAGCTCGGCCGCCTGCGAGTCACTTCCTGGACCAAGGCCTACGAGAAGCGCCGGATCTACGGCCAGGATCTGCTGGGCCGCCACCCGCTCGACCTGCCGCCCACGCGCTTCGAGACGGAAGGCGTGTGGCTCGAGCTCGCGCCGCAGATCGAGCGCGTGCTGAAGGCGGAGGGCCGTCACTTCATGGGCGCCATCCACGGCCTGGAGCACGCGGCGCTGGCGCTGTTCCCGCTGTTCGCGCTGTGCGACCGCTTCGACGCCGCGGGCATCTCGATCCCGAGACACCCACAGGTGCGCGGACCCGCGATCTTCCTCTACGACTCACACGCGGGCGGGATCGGCATCTCGCGCGCCATCTTCGAGAAGCTCGAAGAGCTCGTGTCGCTCGCGGGCGAGATCACGCGCGAGTGCCCGTGCGAGGCGGGCTGCCCGTCGTGCATCCACTCGCCGCGCTGCGGCGCGGGCAACCACCCGCTCGACAAGCGCGGCGTGGTGCGGGTGGTCGACCTGGCGCTGGCGCGCGAGCGGCTGCCCGCGCCTTCGGACCAGGCGCTCGAGGCCGAGCTCGCCGATCTGCCGTGGGAAGACGAGCCCCAGTCACCCCCCGCGCGCGCCGAGCCGGCGACTCTGATCGTCGACGTCGAGACCCAGCGCTCCGCGCAGGAGGTCGGCGGCTGGCAGAACACTCACCTCATGCGGCTCGCACTCGCCGTCGTGTACGACACCGGCAGCGGCGCGTTCGAGACCTACACCGAGCGCGACGCCGAGGCGCTGATCGAGCGCCTGTTCGGCGCGCCGGCGGTGGTGGGCTTCAACGTGCGCCGCTTCGACTACGCGGTGCTGCGCGCCTACACCGCGCGCCGCCTGGAGGACCTGCCCACCTTCGACCTGCTCGAGGACGTGCACCGCAAGCTCGGCTACCGCCTGTCGCTCGACCACCTGGCGCGCGAGACGCTGGGCCGCGGCAAGACCGGCGACGGCCTGCAGTCACTGACCTGGTGGCGCGAGGGCCGGGTCGACCTGATCGAGGCCTACTGCCGGAAGGACGTGGAGCTCACCCGCGACCTCATGGTCTTCGCGGCGCGCGAGAGACACGTCCTGTTCCAGCGCAAGGACGGCGAGCGCGTGCGCCTGCCCGTGGACTGGGACCCGCAGGCGATCCTGACGCGCATCGCGCGGCTGCGCGAGGCGGGCCCGTCCCTGGCCCAGGCGCGGCAGCTCCCGCTGCAGGCGGCGCAAAGCTAAGCTCCGCGCCCCGTGCTGCAGCTCGACGACCTCGCCAAGTCCTATGCCGGCCGCGTGCTCTTCGAGGGCGCGAGCGCGGACGTGCGCCCGGAAGACCGCGTCGGCCTGGTGGGCAAGAACGGCGCCGGCAAGACCACCTTGCTGCGCATCCTGGCGGGCGTGGAGGCGGCCGACTCGGGCGCGGTGCGGCTCCAGCGCGGCGCGCGCATCGGCTACCTGCGCCAGGAGGTGAGCGCCGTCTCGGACCGCACGGTGCTCGAAGAGGCCGAGACCGCGCTCGCTCCCGTGCGAGCGCTCGAGGCGCGGCTGCGCGCGCTCGAGGCCGAGATCGCGAGCTCGGGCGAGTCACCTTCCGAGTCACTCGCCGCGCGCTACGACGCGGCGCACCACGCGTTCGAGGCCGCGGGCGGCTTCTCGGCCGACGCCGAGCTGCGCGGCACGCTTTCGGGCCTGGGCCTGGGCGAGCGCAAGTGGCACGAGCCGCTGCGCAAGCTCTCCGGCGGCTGGCTGATGCGCGTGGAGCTGGCGAAGCTCTTGATCGCCAAGCCCGAGCTGCTCTTGCTCGACGAGCCGACCAACCATCTCGACCTGCCGTCGATCGCCTGGTTCGAGGGCGTGCTCGCGTCGTATCCGGGCGCCGTGATCGTGGTGTCTCACGACCGCGTGTTCCTCGACCGGCACACCAACCGCATCGCCGAGCTCGAGGGCGCGCGCCTCAGCATGTACAAGGGCAACTACTCGAGCTACGTGACCCAGAAGGCGCTGCGGCTGGAAGACGTGGAGGCGCGGCGCGCGAACCTCGAGCGCGCGATCGCGCACAAGGAGAAGTTCGTCGCGCGCTTCCGCTACGGCACCAAGGCGAGTCAGGCGCAGAGCCGGATCAAGGCGATCGACAAGCTGCAGGCCGAGCTCGACCTGCTGCCCGAGGCCGCGGCGCAGCGCAAGATGCGCGCGCGCTTCAGCGCCGGCGTGCGCCCCGGCGAGGTGGTGCTGCGCATGGAGCGGGTGGCCAAGGCCTACGGCGACAACGTCGTCTACCAGTCACTGGACTTCGAGCTGAAGCGCGGCGAACGCGTGGCGCTGGTCGGCCCCAACGGCGCCGGCAAGTCCACCCTGCTGCGCCTGGCCGCGGGCGCGCTCGCGCCCGACCGCGGCTCGCGCGAGCTGGGTCACAACGCACACTGCGCGTTCTACGCCCAGCACCAGGTCGACGCGCTCGATCCGCGGCGCACGGCGCTGGGCGAGCTCGAGCACGAGGCGAAGCTCGACGACATCCCGCGCCTGCGCAGCATCCTGGGCGCCTTCCTGTTCTCGGGCGACGAGGTGGACAAGAAGGTCTCGGTGCTCTCGGGCGGCGAGAAGGCGCGGCTCGCGCTAGCCAAGCTCCTGCTCGCGCAAGCCAACTTCCTGGTGCTCGACGAGCCCACGAACCACCTCGACATGGACGCGCGCGACGTGCTCACCGAGGCGCTCGCGGGCTACGGCGGCACGCTCCTGTTCGTGAGTCACGACCGGCTGTTCATCGAGGCGCTGGCCACGCGCGTGGTCGAGATCACCCCCGGCGACGGCGAGGCGCGCGTGCGCAACTTCGTGGGCGGCTATCCGCAGTATGCCCAGACCGTGGCGCGCGAGGCGGAGCCTGCGCCCAAGGCCCCCAAGCCTGCCCGGTCCGAGCCGCAGGCAGCGAAGGCGAAGAAGCCCCGGGACAACACGCAGCGCAAGGCGCGCGAGCGGCAAGAGAAGCTGGAACGCGAGATCGAGTCACTCGAGGCCGCGATCGCGCGCCTGGACTGGCTGGCCGCCGACCCCGAGATCGCCAAGGACGGCGAGCGCATGCGCGAGATCGCCGCCGAGCGCCGCGGCCACAAGGAAAAGCTCGACGCGCTCTATCCCGAGTGGGAGCGCATCAGCGCGGACGCGGACTGATCCCTCAGTATCTATCCCGGTGGCGAACCCACTCCATCGGGTAGGCCAGCCCCGCCTCGTCGCGGCCCTTGGGCACGAGGTCGAGCAGCTGGTAGGCCGTGTTGAGCGGGTCCAGGCCGCGCGCGTACACCGAATAGGTGTGGAAGATCGCGCCCTGCGCGTCGCGGTGGAACACGCTCAGGCCCGGCGCCTCTTCGACCCCGAACGGCGAGCTGCCGAAGTTGTACACGGGCCGGCGCTCGGCGCGTTCCTCGGCGCTGATCGAGACCCCGAAGTCGCGGTTGAAGTCACTCGGCGCCGAAGACACCCAGTGGAAGCTCCAGCGCATGCGCTGGCGGAAGGCGTCGAGCTTCGCGAACGGCGCGATCGAGACCACGGCCAGCGCCACGTCGCGCGCGGCCAGGTGCACCGCCATGGGCTCGAAGCCGTCCATCCAGAACGAGCAGCTCTTGCAGCCCTCCTGCCAGCTCGCCGGGAACATGAAGTGGTAGACCAGGAGCTGGCTCTTGCCCGCGAACAGATCGGCGAGTGACTCGCGGCCGTGGGGGCCATCGAAGGCGTAGGGTTTGTCGACCCGCACCCAGGGCAGCGCGCGCCGCGCCTCGGCCAGCTCGTCGCGCAGCCGCGTGAGCTCCTTCTCGCGTTTCATGAGCGCCTTGCGCGCTTCGAGCCATTGCGCGCGCGAGACCACCGGATGTCCGTCGAGCTGGGCCATGCGCCAAGGTTACCGCCGCCGGAGCTCAGGCGCTCAAGAACTCGTAGTCCGCCGGATTGGGCGTGCGCGTCTGCGACCAGAACTCGACCAGCGTGAACGGCCAGTTCTGGGTGACTCGCCCCTTGTCGTTCTTGTACCAGGTGGGCACGTCGGCCGCGCCCCAGGCCATGCGCAGGTTGCCCGCGTCGATGCGCCGGTTGTAGGCGTCGTGCACCGAGCGCTTGCAGTCGAGCGCCGCCTGGCCGCGCTCCAGCAAGAGCTTCACGCAGCCCAGGATGTAGCGGACCTCGCACTCCGAGAAGAAGATGATGCTGCCGTTCACCACGATGTTCGTGTTGGGGCCGTAGCAGCAGAACAAGTTGGGGAAGCCGGGAATCGTGATGCCCAGGTAGGCGCGCGGGTCACCCGCCCAGTGCTGCTGCAGGTCGACGCCGCCGCGCCCGACGATCTTCATCGGCCACAGGAAGCGGCTGGCGTGGAAGCCGGTGCCGTAGATCAGCACGTCGGCGTCGTAGCGCTGGCCCGCGGCGGTGGTGACTCCGGTCTCGGTGATCTCGCGGATCGGATCGGTCACCAGCTCCACGTTCGGCCGCATGAGCGCGCGCAGATAGTTGCCGTTGTCGAGCAGGATGCGCTTGCCCGCGACGGGGTAGCTCGGGATGATCTTCTCGAGCAGCGGTGAGTCGGCGCCCACGATCTCGGTCATGGACTGGGTCAGCATGACTCGCAGCTCGTCGTTCGCAGGGCTCACCGCGCGCTGCGGGTGCGGCCAGGCGTCGTCCTTCTCGACCGCCGCCAGGATGCCCTCGGCGGCGCGCCAGAACATGGCGAAGCGGTACCACTTGGCGTAGAACGGCACGTGGTTCAGCAGCCAGTGCTTCCCGGCCGGCACCTCGTCGTGATACTCGGGCGTGGGCAGGACCCAGGGCGGCGTGCGCTGGAAGACGGTGACTCGCGCCGCCCGCTTCGCGATCTCGGGAATGAACTGGAACGCGCTCGCGCCCGTGCCGATCACGATCACGCGCTTGCCGGTGAGGTCGTGCTGGTGCTCCCACTGCGCGGAGTGGAACGAGATGCCCCGGAAGCGCTCGCGGCCCGGAAGCTCGGGCCACTTGGGCCGGTTGAGCTGGCCGACCGCGCTGATCAGGGCGTTCGCGCGCAGGGTCTCGGCGCGCCCGTCCTTGCCGACCACCTCGACGCGCCAGGTCGAGCTGCTCTCGTCGAACACCGCCTCCTTCACCTCGGTGTCGAAGCGGATGTGCGGGCGCAGCCCGTACTTGTCGGCGCAGTGCGCGAAGTAGCGCTGCAGCACCCGCTGCGGCGAGTAGTACTGCGGCCAGTCCGCGGGCTCGAAGCTGTAGGAGTAGATGTGATTCGGGCTGTCGACGCGGCAGCCGGGATAGGTGTTCTGCCACCAGGTGCCGCCCACGTCGGAGTGGCGCTCGACGATCGTGAACGGGATGCCCGCCTGCGCCAGCCGGATGCCGGCCAGGAGCCCCGACATGCCCGCGCCCACGATCACCACGCGGAACGCCGCGCGCTGCGCCGCGGGCAGCGCCTCGAGGCCCGGGACCGCGTACGGATCCTCGTTCTCGAGCGCGAGCTCGGAGGTGAGAAACTCCGCGTAGCCGGCTGCCACGGGCTGCCCGATCATGAAGCTCACGATCTCGCCCACGAGTGACTGACTCGGCGCGGGCGGGAGCCGCTGGCCGGAGTCGCGGAAACGCCGCAAGGCCTCGAAGGCCAGCGCCCGGATGCTGGCCTGCTGCGCCTCGCTGATTCCGCCCTGCGCATCGGCCAGAAAATCGTTCTTGGGCCGGATGTCGCCGCGAATCAGCTGCGCGTCTCCGGTGATGTGCACCAGCGCGGCCATGAGCGAGGGCACGTGCGCGGCGGCGAGGGCCTCCTGCAGCGCGGCGTCATCCTTCGGGATCGGGGCGAGCTCGGGCATGAACGACCTCCTGGCTCGAGATCTATATCGCGTTATAGAATTGTAGCGCGATATGGGACTCCGCGAGAAGCAGAAGGCCGAGCGGCGCGAGCAGATCCTCGACGCGGCGCGCCGGCTGATCCGCGCCACGGGCGGGACCGAGTTCTCGATGCGGCGCCTGGCCACAGAGGCCGAGGTCGGGCTGGTCACCCCCTACAACCTGTTCGGCTCCAAGAGCGGCGTGCTCTACGCGCTGCTCAACGCCGCGCTCGAGCGGCTGGACCGCGTGGTCGACGTGCGCTCGCCGCGCAAGCCGGTCGACACCGTGCTCGAGCTGGCCGACCGCGCGGCCGAGATCTACGCGCGCGACGCCGCCTTCTACCGCCCGCTCATGCAGTACCTGCTGGGCGTGCGCGATCGCGAGCACCGCCCGCGCGCGCTCGAGCACAGCCTGCGGCTCTGGTCGCGCACGGTCGAGGCCGCGGTGCGCGGCGGCCTCCTGCCGCAGTCAGTCGACCAGGAGCTGCTCGCGCGCCAGCTCTTGATCGGCTTCATCGGCGTGGTCGAGCTCTGGATCCACGAAGAGTTCGACGACGACGAGTTCCGCGCGCAGAGCATGTACGGCTCGGCCTTGCTGGTGCTGGCGCACGCCGCGCCCGGCGCCCGGCCCCGGCTGCTCGCGCGCCTGCGCGCGCTCGAACGCCGCCTGCCCCGCCGCCTCGCCAATCAGCCCGAGGCCTCGAAACACGCCCGGAGGCGGCCCCGCGCCGCCTGAAGGAGAGACTCATGCGCGTCGGCGCAACGATCTTCAACCAGAACTACACCGATTGGGAGCGCTACGAGGCGGAGGAGCGCGGCGAACGCGTCGCCGCCGCCCCGCTCCGCCGCGACCGCGAGATCTTCACCGAGGAGCTCGAGATCGCGCGCCTGGCGGACGAGCTCGGCTTCGACGCGGTGTGGACCATCGAGCACCACTTCACGCCCTACACCATGGTCACCAATCCGCTGCAGTATCTGACCTACGTGGCCGGCATCACGCGGCGCGTCGACCTGGGCACCATGGTCACGGTGCTGCCCTGGCACAACCCGGTGCGCGTGGCCGAGGACGTCAACATGCTCGACGCCTTCCTCGGCCCCGGCCGCGAGATCATCTGCGGCGTGGGCCGCGGCCTCGGGCGGCGCGAGTACTCAGGCCTGGGCGTCGACCAGGCCGAGGCGCGCGAGCGCTTCGACGAGTCACTCCAGGTGCTGAAGCAGCTCCTCAGCACGGGCGCGTGTGACTTCGACGGCAAGCACTACCAGATCCACGGCCTGCGCCTGCGCCCGCAGCTCGAGCGCGACCTCTCGCCCAACCTGTGGTGTGCCGGCGGCACCGACGAGACGGTCGAGATCATCGCCCGCAACGCCGTGCGCCCGCTGTGCATTCCCACCACGAGCCTGGCGCTGTCGCTGGAGACGGCGCGCAAGTACGCGCGCATCGCCCGCTCGGCCGGTCACCCGCCGGCGCACACCAAGCTCGCGCTCTGGACCTACGTCGCCGACAGTGAGTCCGAGGCCCGGCGCGGCGCGGAGCAATACATGGTCGAGTACGCGGACTCGGCGCTGCGCCACTACGAGCTGCGCGGCAGTCACCTGGGCGGGCTCAAGGGCTACGAGTCCTATGGCGCCATGCAGAAGGTGCTGGCCGCGGACCCCACGCCCTTCCTGCGCGGCTTCTTCGACTCACACCCCTGGGGCACGCCGGCGCAGACGCAGAAGCGCGCCAGCGAGCTGGCGGAGTCATTCGGCACCGACGAGATCATGTTCGTGTTCAAGTACGGCGCCATGCCGATGGCCGCCGCGGAGAAGAGCATGCGGCTGTTCGCGCGCGAGGTGATGCCCGCGCTGAAGGAGCTCGCGCCCCGCCCGATCGAGGGCCAGAACGCCGCCTGAGCCAGTTGGCCCTCGCCCGCGCCTGGGCTAGCATCCGCCCCCGCCGCCGTGCCCAGGTGGTGAAATTGGTAGACACGCCAGATTCAGGGTCTGGTGCCCGAAAGGGCATGCTGGTTCGAGTCCAGTCCTGGGCACCAGCGCCGAAAGCGCGCCCCCGCTAGATGCGCCGGTCGAGCTCGACCGCATAGCGCAGGTCGGCGAGAAACTCGGGGATCGCCGCACCGACCCGGTGCCAGTTCGGGATCAACGGTGCGCGCATGGGGTCGCGCACGAAGGCCAGGCCCGCGGCACGCAGGCCCGCGGTGAAGGTCTCGACCATGCCCTCCTCGTCGTGCGGATCGAAGCGCAGCCCGTTGATGCGCGAGTCGGCGGAGTACGCGGTGATCGTGTCCTGCGCGTGGCGCAGATAGGCCGAGCAGAGCGTGTTGAGGAAGCCCGCGTCGAACTGCACGCCCACGCTCGCGAGGTTGCGGAACAGCGAGGTCGCGATGTCGATCACCATGCGGTGCAGCCCGCGCGACGGGTCGAGCGGCGACAGCTCCTGGTGCTTGTGGTCGTAGTTGTCGCACAGCTCGACCTGGCAGATGCGCTGCGGCGACGCGTTGCGCAGCACCTCCGCCAAGAGACCGATCTCCAGCCCCCAGTCACTCGGGATGCGGACCTGGCGCGCCAGCGCCGTCTTCATCGAGAACTCGCCGGCCAGCGGGTAGCGGAAGCCCTGGATGAACTCGAGCAGGGGCAGCTCGCTGCCCAGCGTGCGCTTCAAGGACAACACGAGGGGGGTCACGAACAGCCGCGTCACTCTTCCGTGCAGCCGGTCCGTGGCGCGGCCGTAGTAGCCCTTGCAGTAGTCGTAGTCGAGGTGCGGCGAGAGCACCGGGTAGCAGAGCCGCGCCAGGAACTCGCGGTCGTAGGTCAGGATGTCGCAGTCGTGGAAGGCCAGCGCGTCGGCGTCGCCCAGCGCCAGCGCGCAGCCCGCGCCCAGCCACACCGCGCGGCCCTTCCCGTCCGGCCCGGGCTCGAGCCCGCTCGCGCGCTGGCGCGCCAGGAGCTCGCCCACGGTCGGGCCGCTGCCCCAGATGCAGATCGCCTCGGGCAGCACGCGGAAGAAATCGCGCACGCGGCGGAACTCCTCGGCGTCCTTCGTGCCCGAGACACTCACCACGATCCGGTGCAGGTACGACACCTCGCGCAGCACCTCGACGATGCCGCGCAGGCCCGGACCGTTGACCTCGCTGGCCAGGCACGGGAGCACGAGCGCCATCGGCCGCTCGCGCGCGAAGTGTTTCAGCTCCGCCTCCAGCCGGCCCAGTGAATCGGGCGCCAGGCGATGGAGCGTGGTGATCACCCCGTTCTGGTAGAAGTCGCTCATGCGATGCGCGAGCTTACCCGCAAACGAAGGCGGATTGGAAATCGGGTGAGCCCGGCGAACGGAGAACGAGGCGAGCGGAAGCGGCTGGGGCTGGCGCTGGGCGCCGGCGCCGCGCGCGGGCTCGCGCACATGGGCGTGCTGTTCGGCCTGGCCGAAGCCGGGATCCCCGTCGACGCGATCGCCGGCACGAGCATGGGGGCGCTGGTGGGCGCGATCTACGCCACGGGCCAGCTCGAGGTCTTCGAGCGCGACCTGCGCGACCGCGCGCTCTCCGACCTGTGGCGCTACCTCGACCCGGTGTGGCCGCGCGAAGGGCTGCTCTCGGGCGAGCGCGCGACCGAGTATCTCCGCTCGCTGATCGGTGACTGGCGCATCGAGGACCTGCCGATCCCGTTCGCCGCGGTCGCGGTCGACCTGGTCACGGGCGAGGAGGTGTGGATCCGCTCGGGCAAGCTGCTCGACGCGGTGCGCGCGAGCATCTCGCTGCCCGGCATCTTCGTGCCCGTGCGCCAGGGCGGGCGCGTGCTGGTCGACGGCGCGATCCGCAACCCCGTGCCGGTCTCACCGCTCGAGGAGCTGGGCGTCGACGTGCGCGTGGCCGTGAACCTGCAGACGCACCCCGTGCGCGAGCTCGAGCCGCGCGCGCGCCGCGCGCGCATGATGTCGCGCATCGGCGACGC
>DATKAO010000229.1 GCA_035498015.1 Myxococcota bacterium | reverse complement strand
ACGCGCAGGCGGAGATCCGCACCTACCGAGACGTCAGCCTCGCGGTGATGGCGCGCATGGGCGCGATACTCGGCTGGCCTGCCTGGAAGCAGCGAACCCTGGCGCTCGGGATCCACGCGCTCTACTGGATCGAGCGACTCGGCACATGGCGCCGGATGACGACGCTGCGTCCGCCGTCGCGGACCGACGCGCTCGGCTGAACGGACAGAAGCTCACGACCTCCGTTCGCGGACACGCAGACTCGCGATCGTGATCACCAGGAGGAGGAGCACCAGAAGCACCTTCCCGGCGCCGATCGCGGGGACAGGTGCCGCAGCGGGCGGCTCCTCGAGCGCGGCGTCGAAGGACCCAAGGGGTGTCGTCGTGCGCCCTTCTGCTCCGACCGCGGGAACCAGCCGCGTCTGATCGAGACCGAGCTGCGGCCCGATCGGACTCGTCCCCGTCACCGCGAGGTTGTTGCCGGCATGTCCGTCTGCGATCCGGAGCTCCGGGTGGTCGAACGGAGCTCGCTCCCAGCGCACCCGCTCGTCCGTCAGGCTCAAGAGGAAATCGAGAAGCGCCTGTCGTAGCTGAGGCGAGAAACGCAGATCGACTTGTGGGAACACGGTGCCGAACTGCTTGCCCGGGGTGTCGTAGTTGCCTCCCCGCGTGTAGAACTCGATCACCTCCTGGAGCGTCGCCATGCTCCCATTGTGCATGTACGGGCCGGTGAGCTCGACGTTCCGCAGGCTCGGGATCTTGAACGAGTTCCGGGCTGCGCTGCGCATCTTCGTGTTGCTCGGGCTCTGGAGCTCCGCCCGCGCCGCGGCCGGCGTCGGAACGAAGGCGCCCAGCGCCGAGAAGCAGCCGGTGGTGCTCTGCGGCTGGGGAAGCACGCCCTCGACCTGGGTGAAGAAGATCGGGTGCGCGTCGGGCTGGTTTCGCGCTATCGACACGTCGAGATCGCACGCGCGGACCTCGTCCACGTGAGGATCGACGACCCCCGACGGGTTGCCCGCGAGAAACTGCAAATACTGGTCCGCGTAGGAGAGCGGGTTGCCGAAAGGGTCGCTTCCCCCGAGTCCGAGGTCCGCCCCATCCGGCGTCACGCCATTGCTCGCGAAGCCCGTATCGATGACTGCTGTCCCTCCCGTCACCGATTGGCGCGTCACCACGTTCGAGCTCGTGCTCACGGCGAAGGTCTCGTTCCCGAAAACGGTCGGATCCTGCTGCACCAGCGTCGCGTTCGTGACCAGCGCCGATGAGGTGAACACGGGACCGGTGTGGCAGAGGTTGCAGTGCGCGGTCCGGAACGTGTCGAAGCCGAGCTGCGCCGAGGGGCTGAGATCGATCGGCACGCCGTTGGGATCCACGGCGCTCAGGTCGAACGGAGACTGGTCGGAGATCAGCGTCGCTTCGTAGAGCTGGATCGCGAGCGCGAAGAACATCCCGAAGTTGGCCTCGAACTGCGTGTAAGGCTGTGGATCCGTCCCAGCGGGCTGGCCGAATGGGCCCGTCCCTGCGTACGACCAGTACTTCGAGGCGAAGGCGGCCTGGACCAACGCCCGGTAAGTCGTGGCGAGACCCGGACGGAGGTTGCCCGGCGTGCTCTGCGCCAGGGGCCCCAAGACACTGTCGCTCCAGTGGACGTTCTGGTCGGCGAGCGGCGCGCGGTCAGCCAGCTTGCGGCCCAGATCCGGATGTTTCCGTGACTCGCAGCTCATCTCGACGGAGTTGAGCGGCGGCGCCAGCGCCTGCGACGCGAGCGACGCGCTCTCGAGCGCGAGCCGCTGCTTCATCACCGAAGTGGGTCCCGTTCTCACCCAGACGCCTGCATCCGGATCGCGCTCTCCCCACTGGCTGCTGCCGTTGAAACGGTTGCTCGCGGCGCCATCCCAGAACTGACGGAAGGAGAAGACCGAGTTGATCACGCTGGGCGCGTTGCGCGCCTCGACGCGCCGCACGCCTACAGAGCCGACGTGGAAGATCGGGTCGGGCTGTCGCGCGCAGTCGTCGGTTCCCGACGACGGAGACACGCTGCGAAAGACCCCGCCGAAGCTCCCCGCCGAGCCGACCACGTCGTCCGACGCGTACACCAGCGCCGCGATGGGGTTGAGCGGGTCGCTGGTGCGGTAGAAGGGGAAGTCGCTGCGAGCGAGTCGATAGTTGGGTCCGCGAACGCCCCCCGAGGGAGACAGATCGAACGCGGTGGTCGCGACGGCCGGGCTCTTGCCGCCCGGTGCGAGCTGGTTCATGACCCTCGAATCCGCACCCGCGTGGAAGTGACACGTGGCGCACGCGACGCCGTCGCTTCCGAGGTTCATGTCCCAGAAGAGCGCCTTGCCCAGAGCGATCGCCGCGCCCTGATCGACGACGATGGGATCGGGACCATCGACGAGCCCCGGTACCTGAGGAACAGGCGCTCCGCGCAGCGAGATCGGCTTCGGCCCGAAGTGCGCCCGGCCCTCGCCCGGCACGACGCTCAGCGCCAGCGCGAAGAGGAGCGGGAGAGCGCGCGCAAAGCGACGCGCCGGCTCGTCGCACATGGCGACCTCGTGCAAGGGAGCGTCCTAGGAGCGACGGCGTGCGGCGTTGAGTCCCGTGAGAGCGAGCGCGCACAGCAGAAGCGCCGAGGGCTCCGGCACCGTCGAGACCTGGATGTCGTACAGTCCGCCTGCGAGCGCCGGATTCGTACCGCCCACGTAGAAGGTGTACCAGCCGGCGGAGACGTTGCTGAGCTCTAGCTGCGCAAATCCGGCACCGACGCTGCCGCCGACGGCGCTCACGAAGGCATCCGTCAGCGTCATGTCGAAGACGCCGTGGGCGACGGTCTCGCCCCAGCCCGTCGGAGTTCCCGTGTAGGACGGCCCCGAGATCGCGTAGCCCAGCAGCGCCTGCATGTTCCCGCCCTGTCCGTATTGCATCCAGAGCGTGCCGGACGCGCCCAGTACGCCGAGCGCGTTGAACGAGTGCGGCGTGCCGAAGCCGGCAGTCGAAACCTCGCCGCCCCAGCCGGTCGTCCCGCCGTCGAACACGGTCGCTCCGCTCGCCCAGACCGACACACCCGGCGCGAACCCATCGTCTCTGGCCTGGATCGTGATCGTCGCCAGGGACGTCCCGGGCAGGTAGACGTTCCACCAGTTGCCCGTGTGCGCCCACGCCGAGCCGTTCAACGCCGGGTTCCCGGCCATCGAAGCAGCGAGCCCGCCTACGCCGCTCACGCTCGCGCTCTCACCCGGCAACAACGCCGGCGCGGCGACCCCGCCGTCCCAGGTGGAGAATCCGACTGCGCCGGCGGCGCGCGCTTCGTTCGCCGCCACGGCGGCGACGAGCATCAACACAGCTCCCGCGACCCGCGACAAGGGCCTGCTCAGACGATCTGAACTCTTTCCGATCACGACCTGCCACTCCCTTCCGCGTTCCCATCGCGGCGGGCGGATGCTAGCAGCGCTCTCTCCAGGCCTGGCGCGGTACGTTGTCGCACCCAGCTCCAGCACGGAGGCGGCGCGAGATAGGCTTTGGAGATGACGATCCGATACGCCGTCCGGGCCGCGCGACTGGTCTCTCTCGGCTTGTTGTTCTTCGGCCCGGTGGCCCTCGCGCACACCCAGAACGGCTCGCTCTCGAGCTCCGCGTCGGCCACGGACCTCTACCAGATCACCTGCAGCGCCGACGCGAGCGGCACGCCGCGTTCGCTCGCCGTGCGCATCCTCGACGCGTCACCCGGAGCGCTTCCGCTGGTGAGCGTTCAAGTGCATCGAAATCAGAGCCTGCAGAACGCGACAGACACGATCGCTGCCGACGCGACGCCGAGTGCTCAGATCGCCGTCAACGAAGGAGTCGGGGCGTACGACGTTCTGGTGGACAAGTCCGGTGGCGGGCTCAAGTACTACACGCTGACCTACCACTGCGCCTCGGAGCTCGATGGTGGCGGGTTCGAGATCGAGAGCACGGTGCTTTTTCGTCAGGATCAGTAGAGGCGCCTTCGCTCGGCAGCCACGACCTGCAGCCTCCGGCGGCTGCCCGGCTCGCGAGCACCCGCGAGCATGCGGCCTGTCGAGGGCACCCCGTAGAGCGGCGAGGCCATCGCCGTCACAACGACCGCACCCGTTACCCCGTCGCGTCCCCGGGCAGCGCCGGTCGACGTTAGCTCCTGAGCCAACTGCTCGTCGACGCTGGCGACCCAGCCGCGATTCGAACGCGGGACCTTCTGCTCCGGAGGCAGACGCTCTATCCAGCTGAGCTACTGGGTCGGGTGCCCCAGTCGATACAGGGAACGGGCGGGGGCTGCAACTAGGCGCGCGGCAGGTCGAGCATGGCGGCGGCGAACTCGGTGAGGACTTCGACCGCGGCGTCGAGGCTGTGGAAGCGGCCGTCGACGAGGCCGAGCGCGAGCGCTTCCGTCTGCGCGACGATCGCCTCGGCGATCATCGCGATGCGCTCGCGCCCGCGCGCGGAGCGGCTCGCCAGGCCGAAGCGCGCAAGGTCGTCCGCCAGGTCTCGCACCACGTCGGCGCGCAGCTGACGGGCGCGCTCCGCGAGCGGCGAGTCTGTGCGGAAGCGCTCGACGAGATAGAGGCGCAGGAGCTCGGGGTGCGCGGTCCAGGTCTCGAGCGGCAGGCGGAAGGTCTCGCGCACCGCGTCGAGACCCGCGCCCGCGAAGAAGCGCTCGCGCGCTGCGCGCAGCTCGGCGCGCAGCGGCCCGAGCTGCTCCTCGCCGAGCGTGCGCAGCAAGTCGTCCTTGTCGCGGAAGTGGACGTAGAAGGTGGGCTGGGCGACGTCGGCCGCGCGCGCCACCGCGCTCGCCGAGAGCCCCCCCGAGCCGTTCTTGCCCAGGAGCACGGCCGCCGCGTCGAGCAGCCGGCGGCGGGTCTCCGACTTCGACTGTTCCCGGGCCGAGCTTCGCGGTTGCGCCACGAATCCGATGATAATACTATTATCGGCGAAATGGAAGACTTCCCCGTCGTCGTGGTCGGCAGCGGCTTCTCGGGCATCGCCATGGGCGTGCAGCTCAAACGGGCGGGCATCGAGTCATTCACCATCCTGGAGAAGGCCGGCGACATCGGCGGCACGTGGCGCGACAACACCTACCCCGGCGCAGCCTGCGACGTGCCCTCTCACCTGTACTGCTTCTCCTTCGAGCCCAAGCCGGACTGGTCGCGCGCGTTCTCGCCGCAACAGGAGATCCAGGAGTATCTCCGTCACTGCGTCGCGAAGTACGGGCTCGGGTCGCACATCCAGTTCCACAAGAAGGTGACGGGCGCGGAGTTCGAGGAGCGCACGGGCACCTGGACGGTGCGCATCGAGAACGGCGAGCCGCTGCGCGCGCGCGCCGTGGTGCTCGGGAACGGCGCGCTGCACGTGCCGGCCTATCCCGAGATACCGGGCCGCGAGAGCTTCGAGGGGCGCATGTTCCACTCGGCCGAGTGGGACCACGCGGCTCCGCTCGCGGGCAAGCGCGTCGCGGTGATCGGCACCGGCGCGAGCGCGATCCAGTTCGTGCCAGAGATCGCCCCCGAAGTCGAGAAGCTGCAGGTCTTCCAGCGCACGCCGCCCTGGGTCGCGCCCAAGCCCGACCACGCGTTCTCGGCGCGGCGGAAGTCACTCTTCCGGCGCTTCCGTCCGCTGCACTGGCTGCAGCGCGCCTGGATCTACTGGACGCTCGAGCTGCGCGCGGTGGGCTTCGTGATCGACCCGCGGCTCTTGAAGCTGCTCGAGAAGCTCTTGCGCGCGCACCTCGCGCGCGAGGTGCCCGACCGCGAGCTGCGCAAGAAGCTCACCCCGACCTACACGCTGGGCTGCAAGCGCATCCTCTTGTCCAACGACTACTTCCGCGCGCTGCAGCGGCCCAACGTGGAGCTCGTGACCGCGCCGATCGAGCGCATCACCCCGAAGGGCATCCAGACGCGCGACGGGGTGGAGCACCCGGCCGACGCCATCGTGTGCGGCACGGGCTTCATGGTCGGCGACTATCTCACCCGGCTGCGGATCGTGGGCCGCGGCGGACGCACCCTCGACCAGGCGGTCACGGCGCGCGAGGGCAGCTATCTCGGCGTCGCGGTGCACGGCTTCCCGAACCTGTATCTCCTGATGGGCCCGAACACCGGCCTGGGTCACAACTCGATGATCTTCATGATCGAGGCGCAGGCGCGGCACGCGCTCAAGGCCATCCAGGCGATCCGCAGCCAGCGCCTGGCCTTTCTCGACGTGCTGGCTTCGGCCCAGGCGCGCTTCACCGGCCGGCTGCAGGCGCGCATGCGCCGCTCGGTGTGGAGCTCCGGCTGCCAGAGCTGGTACATGGACACCGACGGCTACAACGGCACGCTGTGGCCGTACTTCACTTTCCAGTACTGGTGGCGCACGCGGCGCCTGGCGCTCGGCGACTTCGAGGCCGTCGCCGAGCGCGAGTGAGCCGGGCTCAGGAAGGGCCGATGAAGTCGACGTCGCGGTGGCCGTCGATCATGCTCGGGGTCACCACGTAGTCGCCTTCGACCGACGCGGCCCAGATCTCGTGCGACGGCTCGGTGTTGCCCAGCGTCGCCACGTAGGCGATGCCGCTGGTGATCCCGCCGACCAGCGCGAAGGCGACCTTGGCCGGAAAGTAGATCGGGTTGGCCAGCGCCGTTCCCACGTAGCTCGCGGTCGAGTGACCGTGCCAGTCGTCGGCGCGTGCCGAGCCGGGTACGGTCGCGATGGCGAAGCACGCCATCAGAAGCAGCGAGAGTGACTTCTTCATGTCAGTAACCTCTCCTTGCGAGACAGTCCGCGTACGCGGCGCGGGCCGTCTCGGTCTTGCGGTTCTCTTCCGACAGTCCCCGCAGCGCGCCTACCGTGGCGCCCACGAGTGCTCCGATGCCTGCGCCCTTGCCCGCGCCCTCGCCGCCCTTGGCGATCGCGCCGCCCGCCGCGCCCACGCCGGCGCCCACGCCGGCCCCGATCGCGCCGTCGCGCACGATGCGGCCGGTGTTTCGCTCGGTGTCGGCTGCGTAGCGGTTGCAGTCCTCGATGACTCGCTCTTCGACCTGGCGCGCCGAGCCGCGGCTCGCCGCCGCGCGCACGGCCGGGCTCTTGCGCAGCGCGAACGCGCCGGCGCCGATCGCGAGCATGACGGCAGTGACTGCGGCGGTCGCAATCACTGCCGTGCGCCAGGGGTTGTGCTGCGAGAGATTCGCGGGCGTACTCATGCCCCGGGAGAGAGCAAGCCGCGTGCCCGAAGCGGCGGGAGCGCGCGAGCGAGGCCGCCGGGCGCGCCGTTGCAGGCGCTTTGCAGAATTCAGCTCGTGAGACCGGAGAGCAGGCGCCGCAGCGCTGCAGTCACGTCGCGCGCAGTCTGAGTCGGGTCGTCGGCCGCGGCGCACAGGAGCGCCCCTTCCATGACTGCGCCCAGCACCAGGTGCGCGAGCGCGTCGACGTCGCGCTCGCTCGCCTCGGGGCCCAGCACCTGCGCGAGCACCATGCGCGTGGCTGCGCCGAAGTATTTCGCGTCGATCTCGCGCCACTTCGCCCAACCGACCACCGCCGGGCCGTCGACCAACAGGATCCGCTTCACGTCGGGCTCGCTCGCCGCCAGGAGATAGCGGAGCACCGCCTCGGCCACGAGCTCGAGCGGCCCCGCGCCTCGGCGCAGGGGCGGTGGGGGCAGCGCCGCGAGCTCGCCCTGAATGCGGTCGAGCACGCGCGTGAAGATCTCGCGCTTCGAGTCGAAGTGGTGGTAGAACGCGCCCTTCGCCACGCCCGCGCGCGCCGCGATGTCGTCGATCGAGGTGGCCTCGAAGCCGCGCGCGGCGAACAGCTTGCGCGCCGCGCGCTCGAGCGCCCCGATCGTGGCCTCGCTGCGCTCCGCCTGGGTCTTTGACATACCGACTCTTGGTCTGTTATTACCGACTCGAAGTCGATATTATCGAGGAGGCGCGAGATGAGCGAGGCACTGCAAGGGCTCCTGGCTTTCAGCGGCGTGCTGCTGTTCCTGCTCGGGCTGTTGTCCGGGTTCGCGATTCCGCTCCTGCGCAGCCCGCGGATCGGGCTCTCGGCGCACGTGGCGGCGATCCAGAGCGGGCTCGCGCTCGTGGCGGTAGCCTGGGTCGGGTCGCGACTCACCCTGCCCGAGGCCTGGGCCGCGGCGATCGCGCACACGCTCTGGGTCTCGCTCTACGTGCTGTGGGTGGGCCTGCTGTTCGCGGGCGCGTACGGCACCGGGCGCACGCTGCCGATCGCCGGCGCGGGGCTGCGCGCGAAGCCCTGGCAGGAGACCACGGCACTGGTGCTGATCGGCGCTGCGTCCGTCGGCTCGGCGGCGGCGATCGCCGCGCTGCTCTGGCACTGGAGCTGGCGCGCTGCGGCCTAGCCGGCGGTCTGCAGCCCCGCGGCGATGCCGTTGATGGTCGTGAACAAGCTGCTCAGCAGCGCCTCGCGCTCCACGCCGCCCTCCGCCCGCGCCAGCCGGCGCAAGAGCTCGATCTGCGCGTGTGACAGCACGTCGAGCGCCGCGTTGCGGCGCTTCACGGTCGCGAGAATGTGCGGGCGGTCGCCCAGTATCTCGGGCTGGCCCGCGACCGCCAGCACCGAGGTGACCGTGCGCTCCCATTCGGCGCGGATCAGCGGGAAGATCTTGCGCGCGTCGTCGTCGGCGAGCGCGGCGTAGCACTCCGCCACGTCGATGTCGGCGCGCGCGAGTGCGAGCTGCGCGTTGTCGACCAGCGCGCGGAAGAACGGCGACGCGCGGTACAGGTCACGGAGCCGCTCGACCCCGAGCTCGCGCCCCAGTGACTGGAGCGCCGAGCCCAGCCCGAACCAGCCGGGCACGCCGTGCCGGCTCTGGTTCCACGAGAACACCCACGGGATCGCACGCAGGTCGCCGAGCGACAGACCCGGCCGGCGGGAGCTCGGGCGCGAGCCGATCGGCAGCGCGGTGACTTCGATGATCGGCGTGGCCGCCTGCACGTAGCGCGCGAGCCGGTCCGGGTCGGCGACCAGCGCCTCGTAGGTGCGGAGCGCGATCTTCGCCGCCTCGTCGAACACCGAGTCGCGCGCCGCCAGCTCGGCGCGCGGCACGGGCGTGCGCTCGGCCAGGCCGGACAAGAGCACCGCCGACACCGACTGCTCGAGGTCGCGCTGCGCGACCTCGAGCGTGGAGTAGCGCGTGTTGATGGTCTCGCCCTGCTCGGTGACTCGCAGCCGCCCGCGCAGCGCGCGCTCGGGCTGCGCGCGGATCGTGTCGTGCGCCGGGCCGCCGCCGCGGCCGATCGCGCCGCCACGGCCGTGGAAGATCGTGAGCCGCAGGTCGGCGTGCTCGGCCACGTCGGCCAGCGCGTGCTGCGCGCGGCGCAGCGCGACCTGACTCGTGACGTAGCCGACCTGCTTGCACGAGTCGGAGTAGCCGATCATCACCTCGAGCTCGCGCCCGATCGCGGCAGAGACGTGCGGCGAGGCCAGCATCTGCTCGGCGAGCGGCCGCGCGTTCGAGAGGTCCTCGAGCTGCTCGAGCAGCGGCACGGGCCGCAGCTCGCCGGGCGCGAGCCCCGCCGCGCGCTCGAGGAACAGCACCTCGAGCAGGTCGGAGAGCGTGCTCGTGAAGCTCACGATGTAGCGCTCGCAGGCGCGCGGGCCCTGCTCGCGCCGCGCGCGGCCCACCATGTCGAGCGTGGCGAGCAGGTCCTGGGTCTCAGCCGAAAGCGCCCCGCGCGCAGGCGGCGCGAGTGACTCGGGCCGGGCGAGCAGCTCGCCCAGCACGCGGCAACGCCGCGCCTCGTCCATGTCGCCGTAGCCGCGCGCGCGGACCAGGCCCGTGGCCGCGAGCAGCTCGGCGGTGACCCGCTCGTGCACGCCGGAGTGCTGGCGCAGGTCGAGGCTCGCCAGGTGGAAGCCGAACACGTCGGCGCGCCGGCGGCAGTCGCGCAGCCGGCCGCGCGCCATGCGCCCGTAGCCGGCCGCGACCAGGCTGCGCTCCAGCTGGAACAGGTCGCGCTGGTAGCCGGCCGCATCGACGTAGCTCGACTCCGCGCGCTCGAGCGTCGCCCGCAGGCGCGCGCCCATGTACCAGAGCTTCTCGCGCCACGGCTCGTACACGGTGAAGCGCGACACGCGCGCCGCGATCTCGGGGAAGCGCGCGCGGTCGCGCTCGAGTGAGTCGGCGAGCTCCGCGATGCCCTCGGGCCGCGGCGCGCGCCGCGACGACATCGACAGCTCGCGACCCAGCATGCGCACGTCGGCCAGGTGCCGCTCGAGCGCGAGCGCGCGCTGGCGCTCGAGCGCCGTGCGCGTCACGTGCGCGGTCACGAAGGGGTTCCCGTCGCGGTCACCGCCGATCCAGCTGCCCCAGCGCAGGAAGGACGGCACCGGCCAGTCACCCGCGCCGCCCTCGCCCAGCCGCAGCCAGTCCGCGTCGGGAAACAGTCCCTCCAGCACGTCCTCGAGCTCGCGGTAGAGCGCTGGGGTGGCATCGAAGAGCGTGCGCGCGAACACGTCGAGGCCGGCCTCGAGCTCGTCGCGCGGCGCGGGCTTGGTGGCGCGCGACTCCTCGGTGCGGGTCAGGATCGCGACCTGGTCGGCGAGCTGCGCACGCAGTGACTCGGCCACGCGCGCGCCGCCCGGGTGACCCAGCGCGTCCAGGAGCCGCCCCACCTCGGACACGTGGTCGCGCGCCGTGCGCCGGCGCGCTTCGGTCGGGTGCGCGGTGAGCACGGGCATCACGAACAGGCGCGCGAGCGCGTCCCGCACCTCGGCGGGCCCCTGCCCCGCCCCGGCCAGCTCGCGCAGCGCGTCGGCCAGCGATCGGCGCGCCGGATGCGCGCGGTCGTAGCGCCGGAGCTGGCGGACGCGCTGCACCTCTTCGGCTGCGTTCATCAGGTGCAGCCCATGAGTCACCGCGCGCGCGACCTCGGCCAGCGCGCTGTCGTCGAGCGCCGCGATCCGGGCGGCAAAGCGCGCGCGCTCGCCCGGGGCGGCGCCGCGCGTGCGCAGCACCGCCGCGGCCGCGCGCAGCTCCCGCACCCGTGCCAGCGTGGCCTCGCCCGAGAGCTCGCGGATCGCGCCGTCCAGCGCCTCGCCGAGCTGCGCGAGATCGGCGTCGAGTGACTCCTGGGTTCCGGCCGCCGTCACAGCCCTAGGCTACTCCGCTCCGCTGTGGTACGCGCAAGAAACGTGCCCTGGCGCGGGGCCGCTGGCTCCCCGTGCGGCGCGGAGACTGCCCCCTTCGCGGGCGAGCGCTGACTGGTCCGCGGGCACTATGCTCTCGGGCCCGAGCCGACATGACCGAGCCACGCGCCTACACCCCGAAGCACCTGGCCGACAAGATCCTGCGCGATAAGAGTGCGCTCGAAGGCGAGCGCAAGCAGGTCACGGTGCTGTTCGTCGACGTGAAGGACTCGACGCGGCTGGCGGCGCGCGTGGACGCCGAGCAGTGGCACGGGATCCTCGACCGCTTCTTCACGTTGCTGGCCGACGCGATCCACCGCTTCGAGGGCACCATCAACCAGTACACGGGCGACGGAGTCATGGCGCTGTTCGGCGCCCCGATCGCGTACGAGGACCACGCCCAGCGCGCGTGTCACGCGGCGCTCGCGATCTGCGAGGAGGTGCGCGAGTTCGCGGCCGGGCTGCGCCGGGCCACGGGCCTGCGCTTCAGCGTGCGCGTGGGCATGAACTCGGGCGAGGTGATCGTGGGCGCGATCGGCGACGACCTGCGCATGGACTACACCGCCCAAGGTCACACCGTGAACCTGGCCGCGCGCATGCAGCAGCAGGCCGCGGCCGGCCGCGCCTACCTGACTGGCCACACCGCGGCGCTGGTCGACGCCTACTTCGAGCTCGAGCCGGTCGGGCGCATGCGCGTGAAGGGCGTGAGCGGGCTGGTGCGCACGTACGCGCTCGCGGGCACCGGCAGGGCACGGGCCCGGATCGAGGCTTCGCGCGCGCGCGGCTTCAGCGCGCTGGTCGGACGCGAGAGCGAAGCGCGCGCACTCGACCGGGCGCTCGAGCGCGCCAGCTCCGGCGACGGGCGCACCGTGTGCGTGGTCGGCGCACCCGGCGTGGGCAAGAGCCGGCTGTGTCACGACGCGCTCGAGCGCTGGCGCGGGCCGAAGATCGCGATCGCCAGCGCCCACTGTCCCGCGCACGGCCGCACCCTGGCGCTCACCGTGCTGCGCGAGCTGCTGCGCAGCTTCTTCGACATCTCGCCGGGCGAGAAGCCGTCCGTGAGTCGCAAGCTCGTGAAGGCGCAGCTGCGCTTCGTGCGCTCGGCCGACGAGGGCGACCACGCGCTGGTGCACAACTTCCTGGGCCTGGCGAGCCCCAGGGACCCTCTGCCCGCGCTGCCAGCCGCGGCGCGCCGCGAGCGGCTGTTCGCGCTGGCCTGCGCGCTGGTGCAGGCGCGCGCCGCCCGCGAGCCGACGGTGCTGCTGCTCGACGACGTGCAGTGGATCGACGCCGAGAGTGAGTCGTTCCTGGCGCGCCTGGTCGACGCCGTCGGCTTCACGCGCAGCCTGCTCTTGCTCACGGCGCGCCCGGAGTACGAGGCCCCGTGGCTGGCCGCGTCGCAGCTCGAGCGGCTCGAGCTGGCGCCGCTCAGCGAGGCCGCGACTGAGTCGCTGCTGCGCAGCCTGCTGGGCGACGACCCGTCGCTCGCGGGGCTGTGCGCGCTGGTCACTGCGCGCGCGGCGGGCAATCCCCTGTTCGCGGAGGAGATCGTCCAGTCCCTCCTCGACCAGGGCGTGCTGGCGCGCGAGCGGCACGGCATGCGGCTGGTGCGCGAGGCCGGCGACATCCTCATCCCCGTCACGGTCCAGTCGCTGCTCAGTGCGCGCGTCGATGCCCTGCCGGCCTCGGCCAAGCGCGCGCTGCAGGTCGCGGCGGTGGTCGGCAAGAGCTTCGCCGAGCCCGTGCTGCGCGTGGTCCTCGCCGACGCCGCGGGCGACCTGCCCGAGGCGCTGGCCGTGCTGCAGCGCGCCGACCTGGTGCGCGCCGACGGCGACGGCCGCTACGCCTTCAAGCACCCACTCACTCAAGAGGTCGCATACGGCTCGCTGCTCCAGGAGCCACGCGCCGCGCGCCACGAGGCGGTGGCCCGCGCGCTCCAGGACCTTTATCACGACCGCCTGGGCGAGCACGCCGACCTGATCGCGCACCACTGGGAGGCCGCGGGCAAGCGCCACGAGTCGTACCGCTGGCGCCGCCTGGCCGCGCTGCGGGTCACGAACATCCAGCTCCGCCGGCCCGAGCGGCCGGAGCGTAGGTAGGGCCCCCACGCGACCGCAGGGTTTGAAACCGACCCGGCCGATCCGGTAGAAGGGTGCATGCCCTACAAAGCGCTCGTCGAAAAGTCGGTCCCGGTGCCCCGCGCCAAGATGTACGCCCTGCTCGCCGACTTCGGCGGGATCGGCAAAGTGATGGGTGACGCCGTCGAGTCGTGCGTGCTCGAAGGCGAAGGCATCGGCTCGATCCGGCGTGTGAAGGCGCGCGGCTCGAACGACGTCCTGGCCGAGAGACTCGACGCCGCGCTCGACGGCCGGCTGATCTCGTACTCGCTGGTCTCCCCCTCGAGCCTGCCGCTCGAGTACTACAACGCGGTCGTGACTCTGCACGACGCGCCCGGCGGCGGAACGCTGGTCGAGTGGGGCAGCAACTGGGTCGCGAAGGGTGCGCCCGAAGACACGGTGCGCCGCATGCTGAACGGCCTGTACACCAACATCATCGACGCGCTGGTGAAGGCCGCGAAGTAGCGCGACGTGGTGGGCGATCCGAGATTCGAACTCGGGGCTCCTACCGTGTGAAGGTAGTACTCTACCGCTGAGTTAATCGCCCACGCAGCGGTAGCTTACGCTAGCACGTCGGCGCTTGGTCTGCCTCGCGCTGCCAGCCGAACGCGAGCGCCGCCGCGCGCCACAGGCACCAGCCGGCGAGCGCCGACGCGGCCATGTGAATCACCCAGGCGATCGGCCGGCACCAGTCGACCAGGCCCACGCGGCCGAGCAGCCAGTGCCAGTCGTGCGTGTCGCCGCCGACCAGGGGCAGCACCATGTCCTTCGCATCGCCGAGATACTCGGCCATGTACATGGTGCTCTCCGCGAGCCAGATGCCGCACACCCAGGCCTCGAAGGCCCGGCCCTGGCGCCACAGATGCGCGGCGCACGCGGCCGGGAAGAAGAGCTGCCCGATCGTGCCGCCCAGCATGTACAGCGTCTGGCCAAACATGAAGAAGACCACGTGGCCGCCCTCGTGGAACAAGAGGTTCACGCCGTCCAGGAAGTGCCAACGGTAGGCGGCCACGAGCCACACCACGTACGGCACCAGCGCCACCGTGAGGGCCCGCTGGAACGTCATGCGCCCCAGATCGGCGCAGGTGACTAGGGCCTGAAGTGCAGGCTGCGCGTGCGGGTCAGGGTGTCGAAGCCGAGCACGCTCATGCTGTGGCCGCGGCCGGACTGACCCACGCCGCTCCAGGGCAGGCGCGGGTCGCCGAAGTCACAGCGGTTCATGAACACGGTGCCGAAGCGCAATGCTGCGCCGAAGCGTTCCGCGCGCGCGCGGTCGGCGGTCCACACGCTGGCCGTGAGGCCGAACACGGATTCGTTCATGCGCGCGAGCGCCTCCTCGTCGGAGGTCACGCGCTGCACGGCCAGGATCGGCCCGAACTGCTCCACCCCCATGAGCTGCGCGTCGGAGGGCACGTCGCACACCACGGTGGGCTGGAAGAAGCGCCCGCGACCGCCCACCGACGTGCGCTTTCCGCCGGTGACCCGGCGCGCGCCGCGCCGGACCGCGTCGTCGACCAGCGCCTCGAGCTCGGCGGGGTGCTGCGGCTGCGCGATCGGGCCGAGCGTGGTGTCGGGCGCGAGCGGGTTGCCGAGCACGTACTTCTCGGCGAGCTCGCGCGCGCCCTCGACGAAGGCCGCGTAGTGACTCGCGTGCACGTAGGCGCGCTCGACCGCGCAGCAGCTCTGGCCCGCGTTGTACATGGCGCCGTCGACCAGGCCGTCAACCGCGCGCGCGAGGTCGGCGTCGGCGGCCACGTAGGCCGGGTCGTTGCCGCCGAGCTCGTAGCCGATCTGCAGGAACCGGCCCGCGGCCGCCTGGCTGATGCGCGTGCCGCCGTGGACCGAGCCCGTGAACACCACGTGGTCGACGCGCGGGTCGCC
>DATKAO010000228.1 GCA_035498015.1 Myxococcota bacterium | reverse complement strand
ACGATCACGTCGCCACGGTCGTCGATCGGGGCCACGACCAGCGACGCGCCCGTCTGGCCGCACACCATCTGCCAGGGCACCAGGTTCGAGTGGTGCTCGAGCTCGGTGATCAGCACCTCGTCGCCGGGCCGCAGCCGCGGGCGCGCCCAGGCCTGGGACACGAGGTTGATGCCCTCGGTCGTACCGCGCACGAAGATCAGCTCGCGCGCAGAGGCCGCGCCCAGGAACCCGCGCACCGACTCGCGCGCGGCTTCGTAAGCGGCCGTGGCCTCCTCGGACAGCGTGTGCACGCCGCGGTGCACGTTCGAGTGAGTCGTGCGGTAGTAGTTCGAGACCGCGTCGATCACCGCGAGCGGCTTCTGGCTCGAGGCGGCGCTGTCGAGATACACGAGCGGCTTGCCGTGCACGCGGCGCTCGAGGATCGGGAAGTCGCGGGCGATCTTCTCGGCGTCGAGCTTCACGGCGCGCCTCCGAGCCACGCCAGCAGCGTGGCTTCGAGCGAGTCGCGCAGCGCCGGCAGCGGGAGTCGCTCGAGCACCTCGCTCGCGAACGCCCAGGTGAGCAGCGCGCGTGCGCTGGCGGCGTCGAGGCCGCGCGCGCGCAGGTAGAACAGCTGATCCGGATCGAGCTGACCGACGCTCGCGCCGTGACTGCACTTCACGTCGTCGGCGTAGATCTCGAGCTGGGGTTTCGAGTCGACGACCGCGCCGTCGGACAGGAGGAGCGCGCGGTTGGTCTGCGCCGCGTCGATCTTCTGCGCGTGAGGGCGCACGTGCACGCGGCCGTGGAACACGCCGTGCGCGCGACCGTCGAGGATGCCCTTGAACAGCTCGCGGCTGCTGGTGCGCGGCATGGCGTGGTCGATCGTGGTGTGGTGGTCCTGGTGCTGCGCGCCGCGGCCGAGATACAGCCCGTCGAGCGCGAGCTCCGCGCCTTCGCCGGCCAGCAGGCAGTGGATCTGGCTGCGGGACAGGCGCGCGCCGAGCGCGAGCGACGTGAGCTCGAGCCGGCTGCCCGCGGCCTGCCGGCTCGCGAGCGAAGCGACGTGGAACGCCGACTCGGGCAGCTCCTGGAGCTGCACGTAGCGCAGACGTGCGCCGGGCTCGAGCACGAGCTCGGTCGCGGAGTTCGAGACTGACTTCGAGCCGGGCGCGCCGACGAAGTGCTCGATCACGGTCGCGCTCGCGCCCGCCCGCACCACGATGCGCGCCCGCGGGCTCGCGACCCGCGCGCCGGCGCCGAGCCAGCGCAGCAGGTGGAAGGGCAGGGCGTTCTCGCAGCTCGACGACACGTCGATCGACTCACCGCCCGCGGCGAGCGCGGCGTTCAGCAGCGCGAACGGCGCCGTCTTGAGATCGAGGACCTCGCCGAGCGAGTCGACGAGCTCTCCGGCCGTGAGCCGCGCGTCGCCCACGCGCTCCCGCGCGTGCGCGAGCTCGGCGCTCGGGATCTCGCTGGTCTCGGCGCCCTCGAATGCCACGGCTTCCAAGGCAGCCAGCGACGTGAAGCGCCAGTCCTCGTCGCGCGTCGTGGGCAGCCCGCGCTCGGCGAACGCGTCCCAGGCGCGCGGGTCCCGCACCAGCCGCTCGAACGCGCGCTCGGCGGGGACGCCCCTCACCGCGCTTCCGCCTCGACCCAGGCGTAGCCGCGCTTCTCGAGCTCGAGCGCCAGCCCTCGGTCGCCCGACTTCGCGATCCGGCCGCCGATCAGCACGTGCGTGCGGTCCGGCACGAGATACTCGAGCAGGCGCTGGTAGTGAGTGATCGCCAGCACCGCGCGCTCGGGCGAGCGCAGCCGGTTCACGCCGTCCGCCACGATGCGCAGCGCGTCGATGTCGAGCCCGGAGTCGGTTTCGTCGAGCACCGCGAGCGTGGGCTCGAGCAGCGACATCTGCAGGATCTCGTTGCGTTTCTTCTCGCCGCCCGAGAAGCCCTCGTTCACCGAGCGGCCGAGGAAGGCCTCGTCCATCTCGAGCGCCTTGGCCTTCTGCTTGACCAGCGTGAGGAAGTCGATCGCGTCGAGCGGCGGCAGGCCGCGCGCGGCGCGCTGCGCGTTCAGCGTGGCCTTCATGAAGTAGGAGTTGCCCACGCCCGGGATCTCGACCGGATACTGGAACGCCAGGAACACGCCGGCGCGCGCGCGCTCCTCGGGCGCGAGCGCGAGCAGGTCCTTGCCCTGGAAGCGCACGGCGCCGCGAGTCACTTCGTAGCCCTCGCGCCCGGCGAGCACGTTGGCGAGCGTGCTCTTGCCCGAGCCGTTGGGGCCCATGACCGCGTGCACTTCGCCGGCGCGCAGCACCAGGTCGACGCCCTTCAGGATCGGCTTCTCGTCGACGCGGACGTGCAGGTCTTCGATCTCGAGCAACGCGTCGCCCATCAGCCGACCGCCCCTTCCAGAGTGACTCCCAGGAGCTTCTGCGCTTCGACCGCGAACTCCATCGGCAGCTCGCGGAACACCTCCTTGCAGAAGCCGTTCACGATCAGGTTCACCGCGTCTTCGTTCGAGAGCCCGCGCTGGCGGCAATAGAACAGCTGGTCGTCGGAGATCTTCGAAGTCGTGGCCTCGTGCTCGATCTGCGCCGATGCGTTCTTCGCCTCGAGGTACGGGAACGTGTGCGCGCCGCAGCGGTCGCCGATCAGGAGCGAGTCGCACTGCGAGTGATTGCGCGCGCCCGACGCCTTCTGGTGGATCTCGACCAGGCCGCGGTAGGTCTGCTGGCCGCGGCCGGCGGCGATGCCCTTCGAGACGATCGTGCTCCTGGTGTTGCGGCCGATGTGGATCATCTTCGTGCCGGTGTCGGCCTGCTGGAAGTGATTCGTGACCGCGACCGAGTAGAACTCACCGACCGAGTCGTTGCCCTGCAGGATGCAGCTCGGGTACTTCCAGGTGATGGCCGAGCCGGTCTCGACCTGGGTCCAGGAGATCTTCGAGCGCGCTCCGCGGCACGCGCCGCGCTTGGTCACGAAGTTGTAGATGCCGCCGCGGCCCTCCTTGTCGCCCGGGTACCAGTTCTGGACGGTGGAGTACTTGATCGTGGCGTCGTCGAGCGCCACGAGCTCCACCACCGCCGCGTGCAGCTGGTTCTCGTCGCGCATGGGCGCGGTGCAGCCCTCGAGATACGACACGTAGGCGCCCTCGTCGGCCACGATCAGCGTACGCTCGAACTGACCCGTCTTCGCCTCGTTGATGCGGAAGTAGGTCGACAGCTCCATCGGGCAGCGCACGCCCTTGGGCACGTAGACGAACGAGCCGTCGGTGAACACGGCGGAGTTGAGCGTGGCGAAGAAGTTGTCGGAGTAGGGCACCACCGAGCCGAGATACTTCTGCACCAGGTCGGGGTGACTCTGCACCGCGTCGGAGAACGAGCAGAACACGATGCCGAGCTCGCCGAGCTTGGCCTTGAAGGTGGTGGCCACCGAGACCGAATCGAACACCGCGTCGACGGCCACGCCCGCGAGCAGCTTCTGCTCCGACAGCGGGATGCCGAGCTTCTCGAAGGTCTTGCGGATTTCCGGGTCGACCTCGTCCATGCTGGCCAGCTTCTTGGCCTGCTTGGGCGCCGAGTAGTAGCTGATCGCCTGGTAGTCGATCGCGGGGAAGCTGACCTTCGCCCAGCGCGCGTCCTCCTCGCGCATCTCACGCCAGCGCCGGAAGGCCTTCCGCCGCCACTCGAGCAGCCACTCGGGCTCGCCCTTCTTGGAAGAGATCAGCGCGATCACGCTCTCGTCGAGCCCGGGTGGAACGGTGTCGGACTCGACCGCGGTCGTGAAGCCGGCCTGATACTCGCGCTCGGTGAGCGCCGTGATCTCGTTGGGGGCGCTCACGAGCCACTCTCCAGCGGGGCGGTGTCGATGCGCGTGATCAAGGCGCGCGGCTCGACGCGCGCCAGGTCGGCGATCGTGACTCGCTCGAGCACGCCGCGCACGGCGCCCTCGACCGCGCTCCACAGGCCGCGGATCGAGCAGCCGGTGGTGTGCACGCAGTCGTGTCTCTGGCCGGGGTGTGAGTCGCAGAACTCGCGCGGGAAGAGCGACCCGCCGAGCACCTGCACGACCTCCCAGGCGGTGATCTCGTGGGCGGGCCGCGACAGGCGGTAGCCGCCGCTCGCGCCGCGCGTGGAGACCACGAGCTCCGCCTGGCGCAGCGCGCGCATCAGCTTGGCGGCGTAGTCGGGGGACAGCCCCTCGCTCGCCGCGATCTCGGGGATCGTGAGCGGGTCGGGGCCCGCGTGCCGCGCCACCTGCAGAAGGCAGCGCAGACCGTATTCCTCTTGCGCCAGGAGCTGCATGGCCGAGCGCACGGTAGGATACTGTACGGCGAAGTCAAGATTCGTCCGCCCGGCGCGGGCCGGCCCTCTAAACCTGCGTAGGGGCGGTAGAATCCGCCCACTTTGGACGCGCGTCTGCTCCCATACAGAGATCTCCGGCCGCGCATTGCGCCCGACGCCTTCCTGGCGCCCGGGGCGGTGCTGGTGGGGGATGTCGAGGTCGGGGCGCAGGCCAGCGTGTGGTTCGGCTGCGTGCTGCGCGGCGACGTGTGCCACGTGCGCCTCGGGGCGCGCACGAACTTCCAGGACGGCTCGATCATCCACGTGTCGCGCGCCGGGCTGGCGACACTGATCGGTGTAGAAGTGACGGTCGGCCACGGCTGCATCGTGCACGCCTGCACGCTCGAGGACCGCTCGTTCGTGGGCATGGGCTCGGTGATCCTGGACGGGGCGCGCATCGAGTCCGAGGGCATGCTCGGCGCGGGCTCGCTCTTGCCGTCCGACAAGCGCATCGGCGCGCGCGAGCTGTGGCTCGGCCGGCCGGCGCGGCTCGTGCGCCGGCTGCGCGACGACGAGCTCGAGGCCAACGCCGAGCGCAACCGCCACTACGTCGAGCTGGCCGCCGAGTATCTGGCGGCGTACGGCCGCGGCGGGCCGTGATCTCGATCCTGTTGCTCGGGCTCGCTGCGGGCGTGAGTCACGTGGTCACCGGGCCGGACCACGTAGCGGCACTCGCGCCGTTCTCGGTCGAGGCGCAGCGCCGCGCCTGGGCCGTGGGTCTGCGCTGGGGCGCGGGACACGCCGCGGGCATCGTGGCCGTGGCGCTGCTCGCCGTGCTGGCCGCGGACCGGCTCGACCTGCGCGCGCTCTCGGCTGCGGGCGACTATCTCGTCGGGGCCGTGCTGGTCGCGGTCGGTGTCTGGGGGCTCGTGCATTCGCGCTCCGCGGCGCACGCGTTCGCAGCCGAGTCCGAGCTCCACCGCCACGTGCACGCCACGGCGGCGCTCTCGATCGGCACCCTGCACGGCCTGGTCGGAACCGGGGCCACGCTCGCGGTGCTGCCCGCGGTGGGCATGCGCACCGCCGGCGAGTCAGCCGCCTATCTCGCCGGGTTCGCGGCCGGCACGGTGATCTCCATGAGCGGCATCGCGTGGCTCTTGGGCGTGCTCGCCCCGCGCGACGAGCGCGGCGCCGCGTACCGCCACGTGTTCCGCATCGCCTCGGGCCTGACCGCGGCGCTGGGCGTGGTCTGGCTGGGCCTGGCGCTCGCCGGAGTGGACGTGCACGGCGGCTAGCGCGTGGGTAGGGTGCCCACGCGCTCCACGGGCGCCCTGCGCTCGGAGTACACTCGCCGCTTGGAGGGAGTGCCGTGAACCTGCGCTATGGCGTGCTCGGAGCGCTCGCGCTCCTGCTCCTGTTCGGCACGCTCGGCTGTTACTACGTGATCGATCCGGGCGAGCGCGGGGTGAAGGTGACCCTGGGCAAGATGTCCGAGCAATTCCTGTCGCCCGGCCCCGGCCTGAAGGCGCCCTTCATCACCGAGATCCAGCGCGTGAACGTCCAGCAGGACACACGCGAGGTGTCGGCGGAGTGCTTCTCGTCGGATCTGCAGCAGATCAACATCCAGCTGAAGGTGCTCTACCGCATTCCGGAGGCGTCGATCATCTCCGTGCTGCGCGACTACGCCGGTACGCCCTTCGAGAAGCTGATCCTGCCGCGCGTGCAGGAGGCGGTGAAGGAAGTCACCGCGATGAAGAGCGCCGCGGACATCGTGAAGACGCGCGAGCAGATCAAGGTCGCCGCGCTCGAGTCGTCGCGCACGAAGATCGGCCCCTTGCTCGTGGTCGAGGATCTCGTGATCGAGGACGTGAAGCTCTCGCGCGAGCTCGAGCAGGCCATCGAGGCCAAGATGGTGCAGCAGCAGGAGGCCGAGAAGGCGATCTTCAAGATGCAGCAGGCGAAGACCGACGCCGAGACTCTGATCATCAAGGCGAAGGCCGACGCGGAATCGATCCGCATTCAGGGCGAGGCGCTCGAGAAGGCGCCGAAGCTCGTCGAGCTGAAGATGGTCGAGAAGTGGAACGGCGTCGCGCCGCAGGTGGTGGGCGGCGGGCAGGGTGCGAACATCCTGCTGCCGCTGGGCAAGGGACCGTAGGAGGAGTGAGTCATGGCGAGCAACGAGCTCGGGATCCTGGTTCAGATGCTGCGCGCCCGGCCGATCCTGCCCGACGTGTCGGTCGAGGAGATGCGCGCGGGCATGGCCTCCATGGTGGGCAGCGCGCAGCTGCCGGACGGCCTGATCCGCGAGCCGCGCAGCGCCAACGGCGTACCGGCGGAGTGGCTGAGCGCGCCGGGCGCGGCCGCCGATCGCGCCGTGCTGTATCTCCACGGCGGCGGCTACGTGCTGGGCTCGATCGACACGCACCGCGAGCTCGCGGCGCGCATCTCGGTGGCCTCGGGCGCGCGCTGTCTGGTGATCGACTACCGGCTCGGTCCCGAGCACCGATTCCCGGCCGCGGTCGACGATGCCGTGGCCGCCTATCGCTTCCTGCTCGACTGCGGCTACGCCCCGGGCAAGCTCGCGATCGCGGGTGACTCGGCCGGCGGCGGGCTCACGGTCGCGACGCTGCTCGCGTTGCGCGACGCGAAGCTGCCGCTGCCCGCGACCGGCGTGTGCATCTCGCCCTGGGTGGACCTGACCGGCACGAGTGAGAGCATGACCACCAAGGCCGAGGTCGATCCCATGGTGCAGCGCGCGCCGCTGCTCGCGCTGGCGAAGCACTACCTGGGCAACGCCGACGCGAAGACGCCGCTCGCCTCGCCGCTGTTCGCCGAGCTGCGCGGACTGCCGCCGCTCTTGATCCAGGTGGGCAGCTCCGAGACGCTGCTCGACGACTCGACTCGGCTCGCCGAGCGCGCGCGCAAGGCCGGGGTCGACGTGGAGCTCGAGGTCTGGCCCGACATGATCCACGTGTGGCACGCCTTCGCGGCGCTCCTGCCCGAAGGCCGCGAGGGCATCGAGCGCATCGGCCAGCACCTGCGCAAGCGCCTCGCCTGAGCGGGTCACTCGTGCGGGCGAGGCTCGTGCTCGGCGTGCTGGCCCTGGCCTGCGCGGTGCCCTCGGGTGAGTCGGGCAACTGGCAGTCGCGGCTCGGCCTCGACGACCCGCGCGTGGGCAAGATCTACGACACGGCCGCGCACGCGTTCGTCGAGCGCGAGGTGCTGTTCTACCGGGCCAGGACCGCGGACTTCGTGATCCTGGGCGAGAAGCACGACAACCCCGACCACCACCGCCTGCAGGGCACCGTGATCCAGTATCTCGCGCGGGAGGGCGTGCCGCCGTCGGTCGCGTTCGAGATGCTCTCGGAGGACGACCGGCCCAAGCTCGACGCCTGGCGCGCCACGCACCCCGAGGACGTCGAGGCCCTGGGCGACATGCTCGACTGGGCGCACAGCGGCTGGCCGCCCTGGCCGCTGTACCGGCCGGTGTTCCTGGCGGCGATCTCGCGCTCGCTGCGCATCGAGCCCGCCAACCTGTCGCGCGCGCAGCTCGCCGCGCTGCGCGGCAAGGGTCTCGCGGGCCTGCCGCCCGCCGAGCGCGAGCGGCTCGCGCTCGACCCGCCGCTCCCCCAGGCCGAGCGCGACTCACTCGCCGACGACATCCGCGAGGGCCACTGCGGCATGGCCGACCCGCACGCGATCGACGCCATGATCGACATCCAGCGCGTGCGCGACGCGGCGCTAGCCGACGCGCTCCTGCGCGCGGGCGTGCCGGCCGTGCTGATCGCGGGCGCGGGTCACGCGCGCAAGGACCGCGCCGTGCCGCTCTACGTGGCGCGCCGCGCGCCCCAGCGCCGCGTGCTCGCGGTCGCGTTCGTCGAGGTGAGCGAGCGCGCCAGCGCCGACCAGGCCGATCTCGAGCGCCCCTACGACTTCCTCTGGTTCACGCCGCGCGTCGACGACCTCGACCCCTGCGAGCGCTTCAAGAAGGAGCTCGAGAAGATGCACCCGGGCGGGGGCACCTCGCCCTTCTGACCCCTCACCCGCGTCTGGGCTTGTCGCGCGCAACGTGTCTACTTGCATTTTGCCCGAACATGCACCGCGTATGACTCTGCTCGGCAACAATCTCGCTGGCATCCACTTCGCATGCGCTTTCGGCCGGAGGACGAAGCGATGCAAAGGCTCGAGACGACCTTCCCGAAGGATCACCGCGATTCGGTCATGCAGGCGGTGCTCAGAGTCCGCGCGCGCTGTCGCATGACGGCGAGCGACGTCTATTACTCCGATCCGTCGACGGTCCACACCGTCCAGTATCGGGGAACGACTTACCAGCAGCCGTGGCAGATCAGGACCCGGCTCGAGATTCTGGTCGCGGACCGGGACGCGGAAGCCGTTCGCGACGCCTTGGCGCGCTCGCTCGAGCTTGAACTCGGCGTCGAGACGGTGATTGCGAGCTCCTCCGTCGACGACGCGCTTCACCTGCCCTCGGGCCGGCGCGGCGAGAACGCGCTGGAGAGAGGGCTGAGCGGGGTCTTTACCCGGCTTGCGCGAGCGATCTCGAGTAAGTCCTAGCTAACGCCCGGGCTCGTGCCGGATCGAGCGTGCGAGCGCCACACAGTCGGCGTCGCACTCGGGGAACGTGAGCAGGAACGCGGCCTGGTCGCGGCAGTAGCTCTCGACGTTCGGCTTGGGCGGCACGCACGACTCACGCACGGACGCGAGCGTCTTCTGGTACATGCCCGCGCGGTGGGCATCCGGTGCCTCACGTCGCGAGGCGAGCTGCCACAGGACCATGGCCCCCGCGGCGAGCACCAATGCCAGTGCCGCGAGCCAAGCGGGTCGTCGAGCCAGAGGAGGACGCACCGAGTCGGCCATGCGTGGCGCTTCAGCAGGGAGCGTGCCAGCCCCGAGCGCGCAGCAGGAGGCTTCTCGAAGCGCGTTCGGGCAGCGCGCAAGCACGCTGCGAGTCGGCACCGCGATCTGCAGGAGCAGTGGGCGTGAGAGCCCCGGAGGCGCCGCGGGCCGGTCCGGCATCCTGGCACGGCGGATGCTCTAAGGCCCACGGAGGTCTTGATGGCTGACTTCATCTATTGCCTGGTGACCGTCGCGTTCTTCGCGATCTCGATCGCGTACGTGCGCGCCTGTGACCGGATCTGAGGACGGGGCGATGGGGCTCGACTACTGGCTCGGCGGAATTCTCTCGGTGGCACTCACCGTATATCTCGTCTACGTGATGCTCCGCCCCGAGAAGCTGTAGGAAGTTTCGATGACTATGATCGGTTGGATCCAGATTCTCGTGTTCGCGGCGGTGATCTTCGCGCTGACGAAGCCGCTCGGCATCTACATGTACCGGGTCTTCGAAGGCGAGCGCCGCCCGCTGGAGCGCTTCTTCGGCCCGGTCGAACGGGTGCTCTACCGCCTGTGCGGCGTGAACGAGCGCGAGGAGCAGACCTGGGTTGAATACACCATCGCGCTCCTGCTCTTCAGCGTGTTCGGCGTCCTCATCACCTACGCCATCCAGCGTCTGCAGGCGGTGCTGCCGCTGAACCCGCAGGGCCTGGCCGCGGTGGGCCCGGAGCTCTCGTTCAACACGGCCGTCAGCTTCACCACCAACACCAACTGGCAGTCGTACGGCGGCGAGAGCACGATGAGCTACCTGACGCAGATGGCCGGACTTACCTGGCACAACTTCGTGTCGGTGGGCTCCGGGCTCGGCGTCGCGCTCGCCCTCGCGCGCGGCCTGACCCGGCGCGTCCCCGCGGACGGTCCGAAGACGCTCGGAAACTTCTGGGTGGATCTCGTGCGGACGACGCTGTACGTGCTGCTCCCGCTGGCCGTGATCACGGGGCTCGCATTGGCTGCAGGCGGCGTGATCCAGAACCTGTCGCCCTATCTCGAGGTGACCACGCTCGAGGGCGTGAAGCAGATACTGGCGCTCGGTCCCGCCGCGGGACAGATCGCGATCAAGCAGCTCGGCACCAACGGCGGCGGCTTCTTCAACGTCAACTCGGCGCACCCGTTCGAGAACGCCACCGCGATCACCAACTTCATCGAGTGTGTCGCGATCCTCATGCTGCCGGCCGCGCAGACCTACACCTACGGGCTGATGGCGCGCAGCACCAAGCAGGGCTGGGCGCTGTTCGCGGCGATGTCGATCATGTTCTTCATGGGCATCGGAGTGTGCTACTGGGCGGAAGCTCGCCCGAATCCGATCGTGGCCTCGGTGGGCGCGACCCAGCCGATCGGCAACATGGAGGGCAAGGAGACGCGCTTCGGCGTCGCGAGCTCGACCTTGTGGGCGGTCGCCACGACCGACGCCTCGAACGGCTCGGTCAACTCCATGCACGACAGCTACACGCCGCTGGGCGGCTTGGTGCCGTTGGTCAACATCGAGCTCGGCGAGGTCGTATTCGGCGGCGTCGGCGCCGGCCTCTACGGGATCTTGGTGATGGTGGTGCTGTCGGTCTTCATCGCCGGGCTCATGGTTGGCAGGACCCCCGAGTATCTCGGGAAGAAGATCGAGGCGCGCGAGATGAAGCTCGCGATGCTCTACGTGCTGATCTTCCCGCTGCTCATCCTGGGCTTCGCCGCCTGGGCGGCGATCGCCCCCTACGGGGTTTCGTCGCTCAACAATTCGGGACCCCATGGGCTCAGCGAGATGCTCTATGCGTTCTCGAGCGCGGCAGGAAACAACGGCTCCGCGTTCGCGGGCCTCAACGCCAACACGCCCTGGTGGAACGTCGCGATGGGCATCGTCATGCTCTCGGGCCGCTTCCTCATGATCGTGCCCGCGCTGGCGATCGGCGGCTCGATGCTGGGCAAGAAGATCGTGCCCGCCGGCCTGGGGACCTTCCCGACCCACACGCCGCTCTTCACGGGGTTGCTCGTGGGCGTGGTCCTGATCGTGGGCGCACTGACCTTCTTCCCCGCGCTCTGTCTCGGTCCGGTGGTCGAGGAGTTCCTCGCCTCCGCTGGAAAGGTGTACTGATGACCACGTCACGCGCGAAAGCGCCCTCCATCTTCGACCGCGAGCTGCTCTTGCCTGCCCTCGCCTCGAGCTTCAGCAAGCTCTCGCCGCGGCTCGTCGCGAAGAATCCGGTGATGTTCGTCGTGGAGGTCGGCAGCGTCCTCACCACGGCGGTGCTGCTGCGCGACCTGTTCGGCGGCTCCTCGGGAGTTCCGATCTGGTTCACCGCGAACGTGACCGTCTGGCTCTGGTTCACGGTCGTGTTCGCCAACTTCGCGGAGGCCGTCGCCGAGGGACGCGGCAAGGCGCAGGCGAACTCGCTGCGGCGCATGCGCCGCGAGACGACCGCGAAGCGGGTCATGAACGGCGACCTGACCCAGGACGTCCCGGCGTCGAGCCTGAAGAAGGGCGACGTCGTCATCGTCGAGGGGGGGCAGATGATCCCCGCCGACGGAGAGATCGTCGAGGGCATCGCCTCGGTCGACGAGTCGGCGATCACCGGCGAGTCTGCCCCGGTGATCCGTGAGAGCGGCGGCGACCGGTCCTCGGTGACCGGCGGCACGAAGGTGCTGTCGGATCGCATCGTCGTGCGGGTCACTGCGGGCGCCGGTGAGTCGTTCCTCGACCGCATGATCGCGCTCGTCGAAGGCGCGGCGCGCCAGAAGACCCCGAACGAGATCGCGCTGCACATCCTGCTCGTCGGCCTCACGCTGATCTTCCTGTTCGCCTGTGTGACGCTGGCACCGCTGGCCATCTACTCGGGAGTCACCCTTTCGGCGACAGCGCTCGTGGCGCTGCTCGTCTGCCTCATCCCCACCACGATCGGCGGCCTTCTGTCGGCCATCGGCATCTCGGGCATGGACCGCCTGCTTCGCAAAAACGTCCTTGCGATGAGCGGCCGGGCGATTGAAGCGGCCGGCGACGTCGACACTCTGTTGCTCGACAAGACCGGAACCATCACTCTCGGCAACCGCATGGCCACCGAGTTCCTGCCGCTGGCGGGGATCGAGGCCACGGAACTCGCCGAGGCGGCCCAGCTCTCGAGCCTGGCCGATGAGACGCCGGAAGGTCGCTCGATCGTGGTACTGGCCAAAGAACGCTACGGCATGCGCGGCCGTGACGTCCAGGAGCTTGGCGCGCACTTCATCGGCTTCAGCGCTCAGACGCGGATGAGCGGCTGTGACTTCCAGGGGCGCTCGATCCGCAAGGGTGCGGTCGACGCCGTGAAGAGCTTCGTCAAATCGCTCGGCGGCGCCGTGCCGGCGCAGCTCGACGAGATCGCGGCGCGCATCGGCGACGCGGGCGCTACGCCGCTCGCGGTCTGCGACGGGAAGCGCGTGCTCGGCATCGTGCACCTGAAGGACATCGTGAAGGGCGGGATCCGCGAGCGCTTCGCGCGCTTCCGCGCCATGGGCATCCGCACCGTGATGATCACGGGCGACAACCCGCGCACCGCCGCTGCGATCGCGCGCGAGGCCGGGGTGGACGACTTTCTCGCGGAGGCGACGCCGGAGGCGAAGCTCCAGCTCATCCGCGACGAGCAGGCCAAGGGCAAGCTCGTCGCGATGACCGGTGACGGCACCAACGATGCGCCCGCTCTCGCGCAGGCCGATGTCGGCGTGGCCATGAACACCGGCACGCAGGCGGCGAAGGAAGCGGGGAACATGGTGGACCTCGACTCCAACCCCACCAAGCTGCTCGAGATCGTCGAGGTCGGGAAGCAGCTCCTCATGACCCGCGGCTCACTCACGACGTTCTCCATTGCGAACGATGTCGCGAAGTACTTCGCGATCCTGCCCGCGATGTTCGTCGGGGTGTTCCCCGAGATCGCGCCGCTCAACGTGATGCACCTGGCGTCGCCCTACAGCGCGGTGCTCTCGGCCGTGATCTTCAATGCGCTCATCATCATCGCGCTCATCCCGCTGTCGCTACGGGGTGTCCGGTATCGGCCAATCGGCGCGGCGGCGCTGCTCCGCGGGTCACTGCTTGTGTACGGCTTGGGGGGTGTCATTGCGCCGTTCCTCGGGATCAAAGCCATCGACCTCGTCCTCGAGTCGATCGGCCTCGTGTAGGTGACCGCCATGATGCAGATGACTTTCGTTGCCCTGCGAACCGCGATCGTGACCCTGGTGCTGACCGGCCTGGCCTATCCGCTGGCGATGACCGGGCTGGCACAGGTCCTGTTCCCCTATCGCGCGAACGGCAGCGTAGTGACTGACGAGAAGGGAAACCCAGTCGGCTCCGAGCTGATCGGCCAGGCGTTCGCGAACCCCGCCTACTTCCAGCCGCGGCCTTCCGCTGCGGGAACCAACGGCTACGACGCGAGCTCCTCCTCGGGCTCGAACTACGGGGTGACCGCGGCCAAGCTGAAGGAGCGCGTGGAGGCCGACGCGGCGCGTCTCCGCACCGAGAACCCCGATGCCCCAGGCCCGATCCCCGGCGATCTACTGACCGCCTCTGGCAGCGGGCTCGATCCACACATCTCGCCCGAGGCCGCAGTCTGGCAGGTGCCGCGAGTGGCGAAGGCGCGTCACGTCGATGCCGCGCGCATCGCGGGCGTGCTCGAATCGCAGGTCGAGGGCCGCGATCTAGGTCTGCTCGGGGAGCCGCGGGTCAACGTCCTGCTTTTGAACTTGGCCCTGGACCGCCAATTCGGTAGACCGGAGGCCATGGCGGAAGGCAAGTGAGCGCGCCGCGCCGGCCCGAGGACTTTCTCGAGCTCGTCCAGCGCGCGCGCCGCGGGCGGCTGAAGCTCTACATGGGCTTCGCGGCGGGGGTCGGGAAGACCTACCGCATGCTCGAGGAGGCCCACGCGTTGCGCAAACGCGGCGTGGACGTCGTGATCGGCTTCGTCGAGACACACGGGCGCGCGGACACCGCGGCGCTGCTGTCGGGCCTGGAGGAGGTGCCGCGGCGGCGCGTGGAGTACCGCGGCGTGGGCGTCGAGGAGATGGACGTCGACGCGGTGATCGCGCGCCGGCCGGCCGTGGCGATCGTGGACGAGCTGGCGCACACCAACGCTCCCGGCAGCCGGCGCTCCAAGCGCTACCAGGACGTGCTCGACCTGCTCGAGGCGGGCATCAACGTGATCGGCGCTGTGAACATCCAGCACCTCGAGAGTCTCAACGACGTGGTCGAGCGAGTCACCGGAGTGACCGTGCGCGAGACCATCCCCGACGCGTTCCTGAAGCAGGCCGACCAGGTGGTGAATCTCGACCTCGCGGTCGAGGACCTGATGGAGCGGTTGCGCGCCGGGAAGATCTACGCCGAGGACAAGGTGCCGTGGGCGCTGGAGAACTTCTTCCAGGGGCCCCACTTGGCCGCGCTGCGCGAGCTGGCGCTGCGCGAGGTGGCGGAGAGCCTCGAGCGCGCCGAAGAGGCCAAGCGCTGGAGCAAGGCGGAGCGCGAGACCACCACCGGCTCGGGCCGGGTCATGGTGTGCATGTCGTCATACCCGCCGCACGCCACGACGCTCCTGCGCAAGGGCTCGCGCATGGCGGGCCGGCTCAACACCGACTGGTTCGTGGTGTACGTGGAGACTCCGCACGAGTCACCCGAGCGGATCGATGCCGAGGCGCAGCGGCACCTGCTGGCGAACATCGAGCGCGCGCGCGATCTCGGCGCCGAGTTCGTGCGCGTGCGCGCCACCGACCCGGTGACCGCGATCGTCGACTTCGCGCGCTCGCACGGCGTGGGTCACGTGCTGATCGGCCGCTCGCACCAGCCGTGGTGGCGCCAGGTCTTCGGCCGCTCGGTGCCGATGCGCCTGGTGCGCGAGGGCGGCGGGCTCGACGTGCACATCGTGTCCTTCGAGGAGCGGGAGGCGCGCTCGTGAGTCTGCGCGCGAAGCTCGTGCTGGCCCAGGTGCCGTTGCTCGCGGCGCTGATCTTCGTGGGCGCGGTGGGCAGCTTCACCGCGCGCGAGCTCGGCGATGGCGCGCGGGCCATCCTCTCCGACAACTTCCGCAGCGTGCTCGCCTCGCAGCGCATGTCGGAGGAGCTGGCGCGCATCGACAGCGGAGCGCTGTTCAGCGTGGCGGGCGAGCGGCCGCGCGGGCTCAAGCTGGTGTCGGAGGCGCGGCGCGCCTTCGAGGTGGAGCTGCGGGTCCAGGAGGGCAACGTCACCGAGGCCGGCGAGGACGAGGCCACGGCGCGGCTGCGCGCGCAGTGGCAGAGCCTGAGCGAGTCACTGGACGGGTTCGCGTCGCTGGCCGCCAGCGACGCGCGCGCGGCCTACTTCGACGACGTGCTGCCCAAGGTGACAGCCGTGCGCCAGGCCACGGCCGCGGTGCTGGCGCTGAACCAGGACACGATGGTGCGCAAGAGCGACCGCGCCGAGCGCTCGGCGCGCTTCCTGAACGAGCTCCTGCTCGCGGCTTCGGCGCTCGGCTGTCTGGTCGGGGTGCTCGCGTCGGGCATGCTCACCACGCGGCTGCTGCGGCCGCTGGGCGTGCTGAGTCAGGCGGCGCGGCGCCTGGGCGAGGGCGACCCCGAGGCGCGCGCGCGAGTCACCGGCCGCGACGAGCTGGCCCAGGTCGCGGCGGAGTTCAACACCATGGCCGAGCGGCTGCAGCGCTACCGCGAGAGCACGCTCGGCCAGCTGCTCGCCGCCCATCGCTCGTCGCAGGCGGTGATCGACAGTCTCACCGATCCAGTGGTGGTGCTGGGCACGAGCGGCGAGATCCTGCACCTGAACGCGGCGGCGGAGGCCTTGCTCGAGCTGCGCGCGGACACCGGACTCGAGATGGCCGGCGCCGAGCTGCGGGCGGTGCTCGAGCGCCTGCGCGCGCACGTGTTCGCGGGCAACGGCGCGTACCTGCCCAAGGGCCTGGAGGAGGCCGTGCGCGCAGTGACTCCCGCGGGCGAGCGGCGCTTCCTGCCCCGGGCGACGCCGGTCTACTCCGAGCAGGGCGACGTGATCGGAGCTTCGATCGTGCTGCAGGACGTGACTCGCCTGTTGTCCTTCGACGAGCTGCGCAACGACCTGGTGGCCACGGTGGCGCACGAGTTCCGCACGCCGCTGACCTCGCTGCGCATGGCGATCCATCTGTTGAACGAGCGCGCGGCCGGGCCGGTCAGCGACAAGCAGGCCGACCTCCTGTTCGCGGCCCGCGAGGACTGCGAGCGGCTGCAGGCGATCGTCGACGAGCTGCTCGACCTGTCGCGCATCCAGGCGGGCAAGCTCGAGCTGCGCCGCGCCGAGGTCGACGTCGAGTCACTCGCGCGGGGCGCGATCGAGGCGCAGCGCTCGGCGGCGGAGCTCGCGGGCGTCGGGCTGCGCAGCGAGGTGCTGCCGGGGCAGGGGAGCCTCTACGTCGACCCCGAGCGGATCGCGCTCGTGTTCGCGAACCTGCTCGGCAACGCCATCGAGCACAGCCCGCGGCCCGGCGAAGTGGTGCTGCGTGCGCGCGCCGAGGAGCGAGACGTGCGCTTCGAGGTCGCCGACCGGGGCCCGGGCGTGCCGCGCGAGTACCGCCAGGCGATCTTCGAGAAGTACTTCCAGCTGCCGGGCGCGCCGCATCACGGCGGCGCGGGGCTGGGCTTGTTCATCGCGCGCGAGATCGTGCACGCGCACGGCGGCGAGATCGGGGTCGAGGACGAGCCCGGCGGCGGCGCGCTCTTCTGGTTCACGCTGCCGCGCGAAGCGGCTCCCTGACTAGCTGCGCTTCCGCCGTCTCCAGATGGTCGAGGGGTCGATGCCCAGGATGCGCGCCGCCTCTTCCTGGGTGCGCGTGCGCGCGACCACGCGCTCGATGTGCTCGCGCTCGACCGCTTCGAGCGTGAAGTCGCCGCCCAGCTGCGGCGCGGCAGGCGCGCGGGCCGCGGCCCACTCCGGCAGCGCCTCGGGCTCGACGCGCTGCGCGGGCCACAGGATCGCCACGCGCTCCAGCGTGTTGCGCAGCTCGCGCACGTTGCCGGGCCAGGAGTGACTCGCCAGCGCGCGCTCGGTCTCCGGCGCGAGCTCGAGCGCCGGTCGGCGCGCGGCGTGCGCGAAGCGCGCGAGAAACTCGCGCGCCAGCGGCAGCACGTCCTCGGCGCGTTCGCGCAGCGGCGGCACGGTCAGCTCGACCACGTTCAGCCGGTAGAGCAGGTCCTCGCGGAAGCGGCCCGCGCGCACGTCGGTGTCGAGGTCGCGGTTGGTCGCCGCGACCACGCGCACGTCGGCGCGCCGCGTGCGCGGCTCGCCCACGCGCTCGAACTCGTGGTCCTGCACGAAACGCAGCAGCTTCGCCTGCAGTCCGGGCGGCAGCTCCCCGATCTCGTCGAGAAACAGCGTGCCGCCCTCCGCCGCCTCGACCCGGCCCGGCCGGTCCTGAACGGCGCCGGTGTAGGCCCCGCGCACGTGGCCGAACAGCTCGCTCGCCAGGAGCTCCTCGGTCAGCGTAGGACACGCCACCACCACGAACGGACCGGCCCCGCGCGCGCTGTGCTCGTGGATCTCGCGCGCGAGCAGGCTCTTGCCCGTGCCGCTCTCGCCGCGCAAGAGCACCGGCGCGTCGGAGCGGGCGGCGCGGTGCGCCAGGTCGACCAGCGCCCGCATGCGCGACGAATGACTCGCGAGCGGCGCGTCGGCGCCCGTTTCGGACAGCCGTGACTCGAGGTCCGCGACGCGCGACAAGAGCGCGCGCCGCTCGGCGATGCGCTCCACGGCGTGGCGGATCTGCGCCGGCGTGAACGGCTTCTGCAGGTAGTCCTGCGCGCCGCGCCGCAGCGCGAGCACCGCCGTCTCGACGGTGGCGTAGGCGGTGATCACCACGATCGAGAGCTCGGGACTCACCGCGAGCAGCTTCGGGATCAGGTCGATGCCGCTCTCCTCGGCCAGCCGCAGGTCGAGGAAGGCCAGGTCGAAGCGCGAGCGCTCGAGCGCCACCAGCGCCGCCGCGCCCGTCGCCACGGCCTCGACCTCGCAGGCCGCTTCCTCGAGACACAGCGCGAGCGTGGCGCGGATGTTCTTCTCGTCGTCGATCACCAGCACGCGCAGCTTGGCGGGCGAGGCGGTCACGGCGCGGCGCGGATCCGCCGCGCCTCGAGATAGAAGCGCTTCTCCTCCGCGTCTCCGAGCGAGAAGGTCTTGCGCGGCAGCGCGCCCTCGCGCGCCACCGTCGGAAACACGGCCTCGCGCGGGAACACCGGCATGCGGAAGCCGACCCGGTCGGGCGCGCCGGCCAGCCGCTCCAGCGTCTGGTCGCCGTGGATGTAGTCGACGCGCGCGGCCGGATGCGCGGCCAGCCAGCGGTCGAGCGCGGCCTGGAACACGGCCAGCGCGAGCGAGTCGCGCGG
>DATKAO010000227.1 GCA_035498015.1 Myxococcota bacterium | reverse complement strand
TCGTAGCTCTCGAACACCGGCTCGACGTCCTGTCCCGGCCGATAGCGCAGGACCTCGAACTTCACCTTGCGCAGCTCCATGTCAGTACTTCCGCTCCTCGAGCTCCCAGCGCGTCTTCACCACCGGCTTGTAGCTGAGCCGCGGCCCGTCGGGCGCGAACTTGACCAGTGAGTGCTTCCACCACTGCTTGTCGTCGCGCGTGGTGTAGTCGGTGCGGGTGTGCGCGCCGCGTGACTCGCGCCGCTCGAGCGCCGAGAGCGCGACCGCCTCGGCCACGTCGAGCATGTTGCCGAGCTCGAGCGCCTGCACGACCTCGGTGTTGAAGATCTGACTCGTGTCCGACAGGCCGATGTCGGCGTAGCGGCCCTTGAGCTGCACGATCGTGTCGAACGCCGCGCGCATCGACTCCTCTTCGCGGAACACGCCGCAGCCCGACTCGGTGGCGTGGTTCAGCTCGCGCCGGATCTGCGCGATCTTCTCGCCGCCGTGCTTGCCGCGCAGCCGGGCGAGCCGCGCCTCTTCCGACCTGGCCTGCTCGAGCGCCGCCGTCTCGGAGCCCTGGCTCGAGCCCGCGGCGAACTCGGCCGCGTGCCGGCCGGAGCGCGCACCGAACACGAGACACTCGGTGAGCGAGTTCGAGCCCAGGCGGTTGGCGCCGTTGATCGACACGCACGCGCACTCGCCGGCCGCGTACAGGCCCGGCATCTCGGTCGCGCCGTGTGAGTCGGTGTCGACGCCGCCCATCATGTAGTGCACGACCGGCCGCACGGGGATCGGCTGCCACACCGGATCGACGCCCACGTAGTTCTTGGCCAGCTCGCGCACGAACGGGAGTCTCTTGTCGATCTTCTCCTCGCCCAGGTGCATGAGCTCCAGGTGCACGTAGTCGCCGTAGGGGCCCTTGAAGCCGCGGCCGGCCTGGAACTCGCGCATCTCGGCGCGGCTCACCATGTCGCGCGGGCCGAGCTCGGCCTTGTTGCCCACGCCGTAGTCGTAAGTGACGAGGAAGCGCTCGCCCTTGTTGTTCTTGAGATACCCGCCCTCGCCGCGCGACGCCTCGGTCATGAGGATGCCGGTGCCCGGCAGGCCGGTCGGGTGGTACTGCACGAACTCCATGTCTTTCAGGCCGACACCGGCGCGGTACGCGAGCGCCATGCCGTCGCCGGTCTTCACAGCCGCGTTCGTGGTGAACGGGAAGATGCGGCCCGCGCCGCCGGTGCACAGGATGACTGCGCGCCCGAGCACCGCGTGCATCTTGCCCGTGCGGATGTCGAACGCGGCCACGCCCACCGCCCGCCCGTTCTCGACCAGGATCTTGGTGGCGAAATACTCGTCGTAACGCACGATCCGGTCGTACTTCAGCGAGGTCTGGAACAGCGCGTGGAGCATGTGGAAGCCGGTCTTGTCCGTGGCGTACCAGGTGCGCTTCACGCTCATGCCGCCGAAGAAGCGCACGGCGACGCGGCCGTCCTTCTCGCGGCTCCACGGGCAGCCCCAGTGCTCGAGCTGAGTCAGCTCCTTGGGGGCGGCCTCGACGAACAGCTCGACGGCGTCCTGGTCCGCGAGAAAATCGCTGCCCTTGAGCGTGTCGTAGGCGTGCAGGTCGAGGCTGTCGTCCTCGCGCGCGGCGCCGGCGGCGCCGCCTTCGGCCGACACGGTGTGACTGCGCATCGGATACAGCTTCGAAACACACGCGACGCTGAGCTTCGGATTCGCCTCGACGGCGGCGATCGCCGCCCGCAGGCCCGCTCCGCCGCCGCCGACCAGGATGATGTCGTGCCGAATGGCGTCCAAGCGCCCTCCCCGTTCGGCGCCGCACTCTACCGGATTTCGCCCCGGCATGTGAGGCTCGCCCGCGGAGCGCTTGGGCACCCTGCCCGCGCCCGGGGATGACAGAATGGAGCCATGTCGCGGCTGGAATTCTTCTTCGACTGTTCGAGCCCTTGGACCTACCTGGCTTTCTCGAAGATCGAGGCGCTGTGCGCCGAGACGCGGGCCGAGCTCTCGTGGCGCCCGATCCTGGTGGGCGGGGTGTTCAATTCCGTGAATCCCAGCGTGTACGAGCAGCGCGCGAAGCCGGTCGTGCCCAAGGCGCGCTACTACGCCAAGGACCTGCGCGACTGGACGCGTCACTACGGGCTGCGCATCGGTCAGCCGCCGGTGTTTCCCGTGAACAGCGTGAAGGCCATGCGGGGCGCGCTCTGGGCCAACGAGCGCGGCGCCCTTCCACCCTACGCCCGCGCCGTGTTCGAGACTTACTGGGGCGACCTCGAGGACATCTCGCAGGACGCCGTGCTCGAGAAGATCGTGTCTCGCGTCGGGCTGCCGCGCGACGAGTACTTCAAGGCGATCGCCGACGCGCGCTACAAGGACGCTCTGCGCGCGAACACCGAGGAGCTGATCGCGCGCGGCGGGTTCGGCTCGCCGACCATGTTCGTCGACGGCGACGACATGTATTTCGGGAACGACCGGCTCGAATTGGTGAGAGCGGCGCTCCTGGCCTGAGCCGTCCGCTATCGTCGGGCCCGTCACGCGCTGGTAAAGGCCCCCGCCCGGCGGGACGAAGACCTCACCGGAGTCACCCCCCCATGCGATTCCGGCTGGCCGCCGTGTGCGCTGCGCTCGTGAGTCTCTCGTGTGCGTCGGGAGCGGTGCGCCTGGAGCGGGCGCGCGCCGCCTACAGCACCCACTTCGACGGCGTGCCCGACCAGGCCGAGGCCTGCGTGCGCGTGCGCAACCGGAGCGCGCAGCCCGTGGAGTGGCTCGAGCTGCGGCTGCGCACGCGGAGTCACTTCGGCGGCGACGCGGTGATCCGCACGAAGTGGCTCTACCGCGGCCGTCTGGCGCCGGGCGAGGCGGTCGCGCTGCGCTTCCTGCACCCGCCGGTCGCCGACGAGATCGCGGTGTCTCACGTGCGCTCGGGAAACACCGGCCCGGGGCCCGACGGCGGGCGCCCGCTCGCGCCGGCGCAGGACTGCAGCGACGCGGCACTGCGCGCCGTGCTCCAGGCCGAGCTCCGCGGCCGGACGGCGCCGGACATCGAGCTGATCTCGGCCCAGGACGCCCAGCCCGACGCCGAGGGCGAAGCCTTCGTCGCGGACCGCTAGCCCGGCTCCGCGAAGACGCGTCCCGCGAGCGCCTCGTCCCAGGTCAGGCGCAGCCCGAGAGGCTCGCCGCGCGGCGCGTGACGCGCGGCCAGCCGCAGGTTGCGCGCGGGGGCGGCGGCGAGCTCGGCGCGCAGCGCGTCGCGCAGCGCGGGCTCGAGCGACTTCGGCAGCCGGCCGTCGATCTCGGCCCGCAGGCGCTCGGGGTCGGCCGGCGAGTCACTCGCGCCCTCGCCCACCGCCAGCGCCCGGCGCACGCGCGCAGGCGCGCGGCGCGCGAGCTCGGCCGCCGGGCCGATGCCCCAGCCCGCCGCCACCACGTCGACCCGCGCCACGCGCAGCGCGTCGAGCAGTGACTCGAGCTGGGCGGCCACGCGCGCGGGCCGCAGGCTGCGCACCCGCCGGCGCGAGCCGCCGAAGCCCGGCAGGTCCACGCCCAGCGCGCGCCGGCCGTGCGCTGCCGCCTGCGCCGCGATCGGCTCGAACAGCCGCGCCGACACGCCGGCGTCGGGCACGAACAGGAGCGGCGTCGGATCGGCGAGCTGCCCCACGTCGGACACGCGCAGGCGAGTCCCGCCGACCTTCAGGTCGCGCGCGCCCGGCTGAGCGGAGGGCCGCTCCGCTTCCGCCCCCTCGAAGCGCGCGCGCAGCTTGGCCAGCGCGCGCGCGTCGAGCGTGCGGCGCAGCGCGCGCGGCAGCGGCAGCGCCAGCGCCGAGCCGAGGTCCACCAGCGCCGGCGCACGGCTGGGAGTCACCAGCACGTTGGTCGGGCTGCGCAGGTCCAGATACGCCACGCCCCGCAGCGCCAGTCCCTCGAGGATCCCCTCGAGCGCGATGAAGAAGGCCGGGGGCAGTGCGCGCGCGTGGGTGCGCCGGCGCAGCGGCCGGCCTTCGACGAACTCGAGCGCGAGCGCCAGCCGGTCGATGCGCCGGCTCGGCTGCGGCAGGCCGGGCAGACCCGCGCCGCGCTCCAGCATGGCGAGCTCGTGGCGCACGAGCAGCGGCGCGAGCCACGCCCGCACCCAGACACTGCGCCGGCTCCAGTCCTTCACGATCACGGGCGCTGCTCCGGCGCGCTCGACGAGCAGCACGTCGGGGTTCACGAGCCCGCCGACGTTCAGCACGGCGACGCCCGGGCCCGCGAGGTCGGCGCGCGCTAGGTCAGGCTCCAGAAGCGCGCCACCATGCACAGCACCCCGACGGCGACCGCGGCGGCCGTGCCGGTCTCGTTGTTGTCGGCGAAGCGCACCCCGCGCCAGGTCGTCTCGCGCGAGCGCTCGGCCTCGAGCGGGGCGTACGGGTGCAGGCGCGGAATCAGCCGCGGCACGGCGGCCGCGTAGCGGACGTAGGCGTCGCCGTACAGGCTCTGCAGCCGCGCGCCCTCGATCCGGTCCTTGTACGGCATGTAGTAGCCGAAGTAGACCGCGCCGAAGACGACCGCGAGCCCGGCCGCGACCGGGCTCCAGGCCATGATCAGGAAGCCGAGCCCGATCAGGAGCGTGCCGAGATAGAGCGGGTGACGCAGATATGCGTAGGCCCCGGTCACGGTGAGTGAGTCGTTCTTGTGCAGGTGGCCGGTGGCCCACAGGCGCAGCGCCTCGCCCGCCGCGATCGGCACTGCCCCGAGCGCGATCGACAGCGGCGTCGGCTGCGACAGCCACAGGGCCACGCCCGCGAGCGCGTACACGGCGAGCAGGCGGGGCCTCAGGCGCTTCTTGGCGAAGCTCATGGCCGCAAGAGGTAGCGGCGGGGGGTCAGTTCGACCAGCGCGTGCGGAACAGCCCCGACAGGTGCGCCGAGAGCGCGTCCTCGAAGCCAGGGCGCGGCTCGAGCGCCAGCCGATCGGCGCCCAGGAAGAGCCCGAAGTCGGCCAGGTCGAGCGCTTCGACCTCGCGCTCGACGCCGTCCCAGAAGCTCGCGCCAAATCTCGCTTTCACGAGTCCTCGCGCCTGCTGCGCCTGCCCTGTGCCCCGCTCACGCATCCCAACGCCCTACGACAGTAAGGTGGAGGCAAGTGAGTCTTGGTGTCGCGGGCGGGGCCGCGCGGAGCGGCTTACAGCGACAGGTGTTCGCCGGGGAGCTGGGCGGCCAGCGTGCGGCGGGCGCGGTACAGGGAGGATTTCACCGCGTCTTCGGAGCGACCGGTCAGCTGCGCGATCTTGCGGATGTTCAGGCGCTTGCCGTGGCGCAGCTCGAGGATCTTGCGCTGCTCGACGGGCAGGCGCTCGATCGCGTCGCGCACGCGCCCCAGCGCCTGGCGCGCCTGGGCCAGCGGCTCGGGTCCGAGATCGAGCGGCGCGGCCTCGGGCGGGATGTCTTCCAGGGAGATGAGCCGGACCCCGCCCCGGCGGCGCAGGCGGTTGTTCAAGATGTTCCGGGTGATCCCGTAGATCCACACGACCAGGTCGGACTTGCCCTCGAAGCGCTCGAGGCAGCTGTAGACCGCCTCGAACACCTCCTGGCACACGTCCTCGGCTTCCGCCGGATCGCCCAGGCGCCGCAGCGAGAAGTTGTGGATGCGGCGGAAGTGCAGCTGGTACAGCTCGCGGAACGCGGCAGGGTCACCGCCTCGGATGGCCTCGACGATGATCCGGTCGGCTTCTTTCACGCGCGTCAGTTGAGCAATCGACATGCCAAACGCGCCTCGCGCGGAAAGCCGAGTCAGGGCGCAGGGATCGCTCTCCGGGCAGGGCACGCTTTCGTTTCGAGAGCGAAGCACTCGACGGGTCGCAAGTGAAGCGCACTACCCACTCGACGGAAAAAGACTTCACACCCCGCCACCAAGTCAGAGCTTGGCGGGGACGATGCGCCAGATGCCGTCGATGCGGTGCCAGGTGTCGAGGCGGTCGAAGCCGATGCTCCAGAAGCGCAGCGCCCGCTGGTGGACGCTGGTGAAGGCGACCTCGACCAGCGCTTCGTCGGGGTTGGTGAAGTCGAACTTGCGCACGCGCACGGCGCGCGCCGTCATGTCGCGGAAATGCTGGTGGCGCGCCTCGGTCGCGAGCGCCGAGAAGTAGTCCGAGAACGCCCCGGGGGTCTCGAAGCAGTCGCTCAGGTGCTTGTTCTGGTAGGTGACCAGGGCGTCGAGCGGCACATCCTCGAGCGCCGAGTAGAAGCCCTGGATGCGCGTGGAGAAGGCCGCGATGTCGGCGTCGGGCGGGGCGTTGGCGGGCGGCGCCGCGGGGGCGCCCCCGAAGCACCCGGCGCACAGCAGCAACAGAGGAAGCGCCCGCCCGGGGCCGATCCTCATCCGCCGCGTCTCGCGAT
>DATKAO010000226.1 GCA_035498015.1 Myxococcota bacterium | reverse complement strand
CGCGCCCAACGGCGTCGGGCTCTCACCCGACGGCAGCCGCGTGTACGTGGCCGAGACCCACACCGGCCGCGTGTTCTGGTGGGATCTCTCGGCGCCGGGCCAGATCCGCCCGCACAGCTCGCCCAACCAGGGCCACCTGCTGGCCGGGCTGCCGGGCCTGCAGCTCCTCGACTCACTCGCCGTCGATGCCGGCGGCAACGTGTGCGTGGCCACGATCGTGAACGGCGGCATCACGGTGATCTCGCCCGACGGCGGCAAGATCGAGCACGTGCCCATGCCCGACCCGCTGACCACGAACGTCTGCTTCGGCGGCAACGACCTGCGCACCGCCTACGTGACGCTCTCGGCCACGGGCAAGCTCGTCTCGACACCCTGGCCCCGGCCGGGGCTGAAGCTGGCCTTCGGCTAGGGCCGAGCAAGGGCCCGCAGGCGAACGTAGTCAATCAGTCAAAGCGTTCGAGTGACCTTCTTCAGGCCTGCCGGCTTGTCGGGGTCTCGGCCGCGCGCGCGCGCGAGCCAGAAGGCGAGCAGCTGACCGGCGATCGCCGCGGGAATGGGCGCGAGCCACTCGGGCGCGGCGGGGGTACACAGATCTGCGTCGCTCTCGCTGGCCACGCGCACGATGCGCGCGCCGCGCTCGAGCAGCTCCGCGGCGAGGCGGCGCACGTCGGGCGCGGCCGGGCCGTGCAGCTCGATGGCGAACACCGGGGCGCCGCTCTGCGCCAGCGCGATCGGGCCGTGCCGGTAGTCGGCGGCCGAGAACGGCTCGGCGAACACGCCCGCGAGCTCCTTCAGCTTGAGCGCCCACTCGAGCGCCACGGGATAGCCGAAGCCGCGCCCCACCACGGCGCAGGCGGGGTGCGGCGCGAGCGCCTCGGCGAGCTTGCGCGCGGCGGCGTTCAGCGCGAGCGCGCGCTCGGCCAGGCCGGCGGCGCGCTCGAGCTCGCGGTCCTCCTCGCCGCGCCAGCCGGAGGCCAGGTGCGCGAGCGCGAGCAGGCTGGTGGTGAACGAGGCCGTGGCCGCCACGGCGCGCTCGCCGCCGAGCCCGAGCCCGACCACGTGCTCCGACGCGGCGGCCAGCGGTGACTCGAGCCGGTCGGTGATCGCGAGCGTCACGCAGCCCTGCGCGCGCGCGTCGGCGATCACGCGCACCACGTCGGGCGAGGCACCCGATTGGGAGATGCCGATCGCGATCCAGCGGTCGAGCCGCAGCTCGCGCTCGTAGAGCGTGATCAGCGACGGCGCGGCCAGCGCGACCGGCACGCCGAGCCGCGCGCCGAACAGATACTTCGCGAACACCGCGGCGTGGTCCGAGCTGCCGCGCGCCGCGATCAGCACGCCCGCGGGGCGGCGCGCGCCCAGCTGCGCGCCCAGCTCGATCGTGCGCTCGCCTTGCTGCGCGCAGAACTGCGCCAGGAGCTCGGGCTGCGCGAAGATCTCGCGGGCGAGCAGCGAGTCTTCCGGGCCGGTCATCAGGCCACGAGCTCGCGCAGCTTCTCGACCTCGCGCGGCGTGGCTGCGACCAGAGCGCCGCGCACCCCGGGCTCGAAGCGCGCCGGCAGCGCGCCGTCGAGTGACTCGATCGCGCCGCCCGCTTCCTGCAGCAGGAGCCCCGCGATCCACGCGCGCCGCGACAGGCCCTGCGACTCCGCCGCGATGCGCACGCCGCCGCCCACGCCGTCGAGCAACGGCGCGATCCCGATCGCGGCGCCGGCGGCGACGATCGGCTTCCAGCCCGAGGCGTTGGCGCGCGCGCGCACCTCTTGCGGCAAGCCGTGCGAGACCAGGAGCTGCGGGCCGCGGCGCTCGGCGCGCACGCGCGCGAACTCACCGCCGTTGCGCGCGAGCTCGGCGCCGCCACCGCGGGTGGCGCGCACCAGCACGCCGAATTGCGGCACCGCGACCAGCGCCGCCTCGACCCGCCCCTCGCGTTCGAGGCCCACGAGCAGCGCGTACGGGCCGTCGCCGCGCAGATAACGCGCGGTGCCGTCGATCGGGTCGATCACGACGGTCTCGACGGAGCGGTTGCCGGCGAATGCCTCCGCGGTCGGCGTGTCCTCCTCGACGAACACCGAGACCGCGGGAAAGTGCGCGCGCAGCGCGACCAGCAGGATCTCCTGCGACACGCAGTCGCCGTCGGTGAGCGCCGCCTTCTCGGGCGTGAGCTCGTCGGCCTTGGGCCGATTGCGCACCCGGCCCTCGAGCCAGCGCACGGCGGCACACGCCTGCCAGACGGGCAGGGTCATGCGCTCGATGAATTCCCTCGGATCCATATGGAGCCGGCGAACCTTAGCGACTTCGTTCGCCTGCGGCTCACAGGCCTCGCTCGGGCGGCCGGCGCTCGGCTCTCAGCGCGTCCGCCGCGCTCGCTCGAACAGGGCGTCGATCAGCTCCGGCTTGCACGGCTCGTGCTCGGCCAGGGCGAGGTTCTCGTCCACGTGCTCGGGGCTGCGCATGCCGACCAGGGCCGTGGTGACTCCGGGCGTGCTGCGTGCGAACTGGAGACAGCGCTGCGCATCGGTCGCCAGGTCGGGGAACGCCTGGCGGAAGAACGCCGGAAGCCCGCGCGCCGCGCGGCCCTGCACCAGCGACGCGGCGGTGAACACCGACGTGCCGGTGTCGCGCAGCGTGTCGAACAGGTTGGCCGGCCGGGCTTCCGGGCCGAACTGTGAGTCGAGGCCGCGGGCCTCGCCCTGCCCCACGCTGTAAGGGAGCGCCATGCCGCGCAGGTGGTGGTCGGGCCCGCCGACCGCGATCGCGGTCTCGAGCAGCTCGAACATCGAGAGGTGCCCGCGCTCGCCGTACGGCAAGAGCAGCCCGTGCCAGGTGGACAGGCCGTAGGCGGCGATCGCGCCGCGCTGCACCGCGCGCTCGAGCGCCTCGAACCAGGCCGCGAGTGACTCGCGGAAGCCGCTGGGTCCGCGCGCGGCGAGCTGCAGCTCCGGGTCCTCGAGCAGATACAGGTCGATGGTCTCGAGGCCCAGGTTCGCGCGGCTGCGCTCGATCTGGTCGGTGATGAAGCGCGGCGAGAGCACGTGCACGCCGTTCACGACCTCGTCGAGCGCCACCAGCCCGCTGTCGAGATACGTGCGCACCAGGTAGCGGCGGCCGTCCATCACGCTCTCGGCGTCGGGCGCGAGATACCCGCACTTGCTGATCACGAACACTTCGTCGCGCCGGGCCAGCTTCTCGCGGAACGCGCGCGCCAGCGCGCGGCCGAGCGCACGCTCGCTGGTCTGCTGCCGGTACGAGATCGAGGTGTCGAAGACGTTCACGCCCCCCTCGAGCGCGCGCGGCACCACCGAGCGATAGCACAGGTCGTCGACGCCGCCGGGCATGCCCGACTTGGTGCCCAGACCCAGCGACGAGAGAGTGAGTCGGTCGGGCCGGCGGAAGTGACCCGGCAGCCCGGAGAAGCGCCCGGCGAAGCGGCGGGTGCCGTCGGCGGTCGCGCGTCCGGGAAGCAGCTCGGCCTCGGCCATGCGCGCAATCTAGCGCGAGGCGGCCGCCTCGCGGAGGCGCAAACGCCAGCGCTCCGAGCCCTCGCTCTCGAAGGCGCGCAGCCGCAGGTCCTGCGCCACCCGGTAGAGCGCGCGCTGGAAGGCCGCGCGGTCCCAGGCCAGCTCCTCGCTCTCGGAGGCGGCCGCGCCCCCCAGAGTCACTGCCGCGATCGAGTCGTCGCCGCCGAACACGTCGGGGCCGGCCAGGTCCGCCCAGAAGCGCTCGCCCTCGACGCGCGCCTCCTCGCGCGCGGCGAGCGACGCCATCGCGACCGCGTGCGCGCCGTGGCCGTACTTGCGCAGGAGCCGCGCCGCCTCCTCGAGCGGAGTCATGGCTCGCCCAGCCCCGGGCTGATCTCTTCCAGGATGCGCCAGGCGCCCTCCTCGCTCGGCCCCACCAGGAGTGACACGGGCAGGCGCCGGCCGTTGGTCGAGACCGCGCGCTTGGCGCTGATGCGCACCTGCCCGCCGTCCTCGAAGAACGACGGGTCGCGCCACTCGACGGTCTCGCCCGAGGACTTCCAGTGCGCGAGCTGCTTGCGCAGCTCCGGCTTGTACTCGGCGCCGGTCGTGGGCGCGGCGTCGATGATCTGGATCTTGGCGTCGATGCTGTAGCAGTCGGTGAAGTGCGGGTCGGCCGCCTTGAGGCGGTGCGCGCACTCCTCGAACAGCCGATGGGCGGTCTCGGCCTTCGACTCACCTTCGCGCGACTGGACCGCCGCCACGCGCTCCACGTCGACGCGCTGCTCCTCCTCCTGCTGCGCGGCGAGCGCGCTGTCCTTCGGGATCGTGTAGGGCAGGAGCACGGTGTCGCCGATCAGCGAGAACGGGAAGTCGACCGACGAGAACACGAACGCGCCGATGTTGAAGGTGATGAGCGCTTCGGGCCACATCTTCAGGTCCTTGCGCACGCCGCTGTAGACGTACGGGCCCGGGTAGCTCGCGTCCATCTGGGTGTCGATGGTCAGGCAGCCCGGCGCGGCCAGGGCTGCGACCAGCGCGAAGAGCGCGCGGCGACTCACCGCCGCGTGGCCGTCGCGATCCAGACCGCGTAGCCCAGGTGGACACCGTTCGGTGTCATGCGCGAGGCGACGAGCTCCGCGATCGCCCCGGTCGCCGCCTGGCGCGCGGCCTCGGGCGCATCGCGCAGCACGCGCGAGACGGGGCCGATCTCGGTCACGAAGCGCGACGCCTCCGCGGCGTTCGCGCCCAGCCACAGCTCGCCGGTCTTCGGCTCGAGCGCCACGTCGGAGAAGCCCGCGCGCTCGAGGATGCCCCGGGTGCGCGCCGCGTCGCCGAAGGCGAACGGGCCCGGCGCGTCGGGCGGCGGTGGCGGCGGCAGCGGCAGGCTCTTGGCGACCGCCAGCATCGGCTCGCGCACCCAGGCGTTCTGCAGCACGGGCTGCCAGCACACGAAGGCCAGGCGCCCGCCCGGGCGCAGCGCGCGCGCCAGGTTCGCGAAAGCCGCGACCGGGTCGACGAAGAACATCACGCCGAAGCGCGAGAAACACAGGTCGAACGCGCCCGCGGGCAGCGAGTGAGTCTGCGCGTCGGCGTTCTCGAAGCGCACGTTCGTGAGTCCCTGCTGGCGCACGCGCTCGCGCGCCAGCTCGAGCATGGGCGTCGAGATGTCGACGCCGAGCACCGCGCCCGACGCGCCCACGCGCGCGGCGAGCTGGAGCGAGGTCTGTCCCGTGCCGCAGCCGACGTCGAGCACGCGCTCGCCCGGGCGCGGCTGCGCGCGCTCCTGGGCGGCGGCGCCCAGCGGCTCGATCAGTGAGTCCATGCGAGTCACTTGGGCGACCCACTGCGGTCCCCCCTGCTTGTTCCAGTACTCGATCTGCTCCGCGTTGGGTCCGTTGGCTTCCATGCCCGGGATTCTATGGAAACTTCGGGCTTGACTCCGAGGCGAAAATAGAGCGAAACTCCCTCCGTGCGACAGAGCCCGGTCCGAGTCGACGCCCTGCGCGAGATGCTGCTCCAGGCAGGCCTCGCGGATCGCGTTCGAGTCGGTGCCTCGAGTCCCCCACCCGAGGCAGCGCCGGCTTCGAAAACCCACCGCACGAGCGAAAGGACGAGGCAAACCCCCGGGGCGGAGGAGACGTTTTCCCCGGACGAGCTCCTCCGCCCCACCTCCCTCTCCATGGGCGGGTGCCTGATCGAGCTCGGGGGCGAGCCGTCCTCGGGCCGGACGGCGCTCGCCTACCGCATGGCCGCGCTCACCTCGGCGCGCAGCGAGCTGGTGGGCTGGGTCGACCTGCCCAACGCGCTCGACCCGCGTTACCTGCAGCGCGCCGGCGTGCGGCTCGACGACGTGCTCTGGGTGCGCCCGCCCGGGCTCCAGGCCGCGCTGCGCTCGGCGGAGCTCCTGATCAAGACCGGCTTCGCGCTGGTGGTGCTCGACCTCGAGGGCGCGCCCGCGCCCGAGCTCGCGCGCCTGGGCGCCGCGGTCTGGACGCGACTCACACGCGCGCTGCGCGAGTCGCGCGCCAGCGCGTTCGTGCTCGGGTCACACGGCCTCGCGGGCACGTTCGCCACGCTGGGCGCGCGCACCCGGCGCGAGCGCGCGCTGTTCGACGCCGGTCTCTTCGAGGGCCTCGCTGGCCAGCTCGAGGTGCTGCGGCGCCGCGCGGGGCCGCCCGGCGAGAGCCTACACTTCTCGGTGTTGCAGCGGGCCTGAGCGCTCAGACCACCGACTCGCGCACCAGGGCCGCGACGTCGGCCTGCGCCGCGCCCAGGCGCGACTGGAGCGCCTCGAGGCCGCGCTGCTTGGCGAAGGCCGCCTCGCTGCTCGTGATCGGCAAGAGCCAGATGAAGCGCGCGGTGGCCGTGCGGTCGGACAGCCACTCGAGCTCGGGATCGAAGACCGCGGGCAGCGCCACGACCAGGTGGTCGGCGCTCGCGCCCGGCAGCCAGGAATGGCCGATCTCGAGCACCTGCCCGAGCGACAGCGGATAGCGCGGGTCCGCGTGCAGGTTCGCGACCATGGCCACGAGCTTCGCCGCCTCGAGGCCGCGCGCCGGTGCGCACAGCAGGAACTCGAGCCCGTAGCCGTCGTCCATGGGCTCGGCCGAAGCGCCGCCGGACACGTACAGCCAGGGCGCGTGCGGCTCGCCCGGCGGCGGCGCGACCTCGAACACCGCGAGCTCCGGCAGGTTCACCACCAGGCCCGCCCGCGGCAGCGCCGCGCGCGTCAGCTCGCGCTTGGGAAACACCCGCGCGAGGTGCGCGCGCACGGCTTCGGCAATCCCGGTGGACGGCGTGGGCACCCTACCCACGCCTCCGGCCGCGTCGTGACTCCGCCACGGCGCGCATCGTAGCCGATGCGGCTAGGTCTGCGCCCCGAGGATGCCCGCGAACAGCTTCTGCACGCCGCTCACGATCTCGGGCCGCGCCTTGGCGGGCGAGCCCGCGTCGGTGGGCGGCTGCGGGTCGTACTCGATCGCGAGCTGGACGGTCTCGGCCAGGTCGCGGCCGCCCATGCGCTCGACCAGCGCCAGCGCCATGTCGATGCCCGAGCTCACGCCCGCCGCGGTCACGATCCGCTCGCCCGCGAACACCACGCGCTTGGGCGTCGGCTTGGCGCCCAGCGTGCCGAGATAGTCGAGCATCAGCCAGTGACTCGTGGCCTCGAGGCCGTTCAAGAGACCCGCCGCGGCCAGCAACAGCGAGCCCGTGCACACCGACGTGGTCCACTGAGAGCGCGCGTGCAGCGCGCGCAGCCAGGGGATGATCGGGTCGTTCGGGATCAGCGTGTGGGTGAACGGCGAGCCGCCGACCACCACGATGTCGGCCTCGCCGACCTCGCCGAAGCTGCGCGTGGCCTCGAGCCGCACCGCGCCGCTGTCGTCGGCCACGGGCCCGCGCCGCGCCGCCACGAAGAACGTCTCGGCGCCGGGCAGCGCCGAGAGCACCTGGTAGGGGCCGATGATGTCGAGCGCCGTGAACTTGTCGTAGAGAGCGAGAGCGATCTTCATGACTCACACCTCCGCCGCGTAGGGCGGCGCCGGGTCGTACTCCATGATCCGCTGCACCTTGCGAGCGGACTCGGGGTCGTGGATCTGGCCCACCAGCCACAGGGCCATGTCGATGCCGGCCGAGATACCGGCCGAAGTCACCAGGTTCCCGTCGCGCACCCAGCGCACGTGGTCGAGCACCTCCACGTCGCCGCGCGCGCGCAGCTGGTCGACGAAGCCCCAGTGCGTGGTGACTCGCTTGCCCTTGGCGAAGCCCGCCTCGTGCAACAGCAGCGCGCCGGTGCACACGCTCGTGACCCAGGTGGCCTGCGCGCCAGCCTTGCGCAGCCAGTCCACGAGCTCGGGCTTGCCGACCTCGCGGCGCGTGCCCTGGCCGCCCGGGACGAGCAGCACGTCGAGCGCGGGCGCGTCGGCGAACGAGTGATCCGGCAGCACGCGCATGCCTTTGGCCGCGCGCACCGGGTCCTTCGTGCGCGCGATCGTGACCACGCGGTTCTCCGGGAAGAGCTGCCGGGCGACCGTGAAGACCTCCCACGGCCCCACGGCGTCGAGCTCTTCGAAGTCTTCGAACAAGAGGATTCCGGTCGTGATTGCCATTTCGTCTCTCCTTCGAAAGTCAGTCGTTCAGGCCGCCGCCGAGCGGAAGCGCGCGCGGTAGGCGCTCGGCGACACGCGGATCTGGCGCAGGAAGGCGCGCCGCAGCGTCTCGGCGGTGCCGAAGCCAGAGCGCGCGGCCACGGCGTCGACGCCCAGCTCGCTCTCCTCGAGCAGGCGCTGCGCCGCCTCGACGCGCGCGCGCTCGACCCAGCGCGCCGGCGTCTCGCCGACCTCGCGCGCGAACACGCGCGCGAAGTTGCGCGGGCTCATCGCGGCCCGCTTGGCGAGCCGACCCACGCCCAGGTCGTCGGCCAGGTGTGACTGGACCCAGGCCTGCAGGTCGCGGATGCGCTCGTGCTCCGTCGCCTGCGCGGCGAGCCCCACGCTGAACTGCGACTGGCCGCCGGGGCGCTTGAGGAACAGCACCATCCACTTCGCGACCGTGAGCGCGAGCTCGCGGCCGTGGTCCTCCTCGGCCATGGCGAGCGCCAGGTCCATGCCGGCGCACACCCCGGCCGAGCTCCAGAACTTGCCGTCGCGCACGAAGATCGGGTCGCCCTCCACCGAGATGGCGGGGTGACTCCGGCCGAGCGCCGCGCAGCTCGCCCAGTGAGTCGTGGCGCGGCGGCCGTCGAGCAGCCCGGCTTGGGCCAGGAGAAACGTGCCGGTGCAGATCGACGCCACGCGGCGCGCGCGCGGGGCGGTGCGGCGCAGGAAGTCGACGAGCGCGCGGTCCTGGACCGCGGCGCGCGTGCCGTCGCCGCCCGCGACCAGGAGCGTGTCGATCGGACCGCGCACGTCGCGCAGCGCGCGGTCGGCGTGGAGGCGCATGCCCGAGCTGGTCGCGAGCGGCCCGGCCTGGGCGGCTGCGATCTCGATCGTGTAGCGCGGCGCGCGCCGGTCCTGGAGCGCGTCGAGACGGCGGTTGGAGTTCGCGAACACCTCGAGCGGCCCGGTCACGTCGAGCACCTGCACGCCGGGGAAGGCGACCATCAAGACGCGGCGCACGCGGCCGGCCTGGGCGGAGGGAACGAGCTTCATGGTGCGCAGGATCGGCCGGCCGCCGTCTGGCTGCAACGACAAAGACCCCTCGCTTCCTGCCAGACTGCCGAAAGGGCCTACTTGAGCTCGAGCGCTGCGGGTGGCAGCACCGGGTCGCGCCCGCAGCGGTCGCCGTAGCCGTCGAGGTTGGCGTCGGGCTGGGTCGGGTCGTTGACGGAGGGGCACACGTCGCAGTCGTCGGGCCAGCCGTCCTGGTCGTGGTCGACGGCCGGCGGCAGGCAGCCGGGCGCGCCGCACGGCAGGTGGTCGGGGTCGAGCACACACTGCCGGTACGGGCCGCGCGCACGGAAGCGGTCCCAGTTGACGAACACGGGCGCCCCGAGCGCCGCCGTGTTGCAGTACTGCAGGAGCTCCGGCGTGTCCTTCGAGCGGCAGCCCGCCGGGGCCGGATTCGACATGCGCAGGCGCGGATAGAACGCGCCGTCGTGGAGACGGAGTGAGTCGACCTCGAGCGTGCAGGTGTCCGCGCCGTCCGCGGAGCGCGCGCAGGCGCACGCCTTCGCGCCCGTGGGCGGGCTGGCGCCTGCGCCGCAGGTCGCGAGCACGGCGCCGGCGTCGTCCACCAGGTCGAGTGAGTCGAGCCGCTTCCCCAGGCCCGGATCATCGGCGCGGTTGCGCGGGTCGTTGCGCACGTGGATGCGCACGTCGGCCAGTCCGTCCGCGAGGTCGACGCGGGCCCCCATCGGCTGCCACGCGCCGCCGGCGTGCGGGCGCACCGAGAAGCGCAGCTCGGGCACGAACGAGCCCGAGAAGTAGCAGCGGCGCGCGAGCAAGGCGTCGATCACCGCCTGCCGGGTGCGCGCGGCGGCCCAGCACACGGTGGCGCCGAGCCTCGGCGAGCGCACGCTGCCCGGCCAGGTCGCGTAGTGATCGTCGGAGCCGTACGACGGGAAGAGCTGGTAGCCCAGATGCAGCGCGCGCTGGTACGCCTGCTCCCACTGGGGGTCCTGGGCCTCCGAGCCGACCTCGATGCCCTCGACGAACTGATCCGTGAACCCGCCGGGCGCGTTCTTCGGGTGGAACGGCCGCAGGTCCATCTGGTCCGCCAGCCCCGGGTGCGCCTGGATCAGCACCGGGCGCGAGCGCTCGCCCAGGGCCCACAGATACAGGTGCGCCTCGTCGCGGCAGTATTCGTCGCCGACCAGGAGCCCGTCGACGGTGCACAGGCCGCGAGTGTCTCCCGGCAGCACCACGATCTTGTGCCCGCCTTCGCGGGGCCCCACGCCCGAGGGGAAGAAGTTCTCGTTGGTGAACTCGCGGCCGGTGAACGCCAGGAAGCCGTTCACGGTCTTCGCCGCTGCGACGCGCGAGAGCGCGAGCGCCTCGTTGCTGGGCGGATCGACGGTGGTGCCCGGGCGGGTCGCGTCGGGGAAGCCCTTCAGCGGCTCGTGCGCGAGCCACCAGCGGTACTTCTCGCTCATGGCGTCGATGCACACGTTGGCGAGCTTGCCCGGGTAGTTCGTGTCGTGATGCGAGAGACTCACCCAGTCGTAGCCGCCCGTGCGCAGCGCGTCGTAGGCGTCGGAGGGCGACGAGTTCTCGTGCAGGTATTTCGGAAAGCCCGGTACCGGAGGATCCTTCTGCGAACGCTCGATCATGTAGAGCGTGGCCGCGTGCTGGTGGCTGTCGCCCGCGAGCGGAATCAGCCCCGCGTAGGCTTCGTCGCCTTCGCCCGCGCGCGCCGAGGCGCAGAGCGCGAGCGCGAGCAGCGCTGCGCAGGGCGCGAGCGCGCGGCGCATCACTCGATGCGCATCGACGGGGGCGTTCCCTCGGTGCGCTCGTGCTGGTTGAAATTGCGCAGCTGCCAGGCGGTCCAAGCGCGGCACTGTGACACGCGCTCCTCCACCCAGGAGTAGCGCGCCTCACACTCTGGACCGGGCTCCTCGCCCTCGCAGCCGGCCAGGAACGCGTCGGCCCAGGCAATGAACGGCCGGGTCGCGCACGGGTGCTGCCAGTCACTCTGGGCGCGCTCGACGCGCCCGTTCCAGTCGTCGCGCCAGGCGCCGCGGTCGGCGCGCACCTGCGGCGTCTGACAGGCCGCGCCGAGCGCGCACAGCGCGAGCGCGAGCAGCGCACGGCGGACGCGTGGCGGCATCACGGCGCCGGAGCGTAACGAAGGCGAGTCAGTCGAGCGACGGGATCTCGGGCATGTCCTTGGTGGGCGAGAGCGTCCAGCGCGGCTTGCGCTTCTCGAGAAAGCTCGTGACGCCCTCGCGCGAGTCGGCCATGCGACCCAGCGCCCACAGCGCCTTCGCCTCGCGCTTCGCCACCTCGAGCGGCGGCGGGCCGCCCAGATGCTCCCAGATCATGCGCTTGGTCAGTGCGACCGAGAGCGGCGCGCAGTTCTCGGCGATGCTGCGCGCGATCTCGAGCGCGCGCGGCAGCACCTGTGCCGTGTCGACGGCCTCGTTCACGAGCCCGAGTGACGCGGCCTCCTCGCCGAGCACGATGCGGCCCGACAAGAGCAGGTCGGCGGCGCGCGCGATCCCGACCAGGCGCGGCAGGATCCAGGTGCTCGACAGCTCGGTCATCACGCCGCGGCGCACGAACAGGAAGCCGAGCTTCGCGTCCTTCGCGGCGACGCGCAGGTCGTACTGCAGCGGCAGCGTCATGCCGACACCGACCGCCGCGCCGTTGATCGCGGCGATGATCGGCTTGCGCACCTCCCACGGCTGCACCACGCGGCGCGGCCGCGCGCCCGACCCGGCGCTCTCGGCGCCGCCGGCGAACGTCTCGCCGCCGCGCTCCAGGTCTGCGCCGGCGCAGAACGCGCGTCCCGCGCCGGTCACCACCACCGCGCGCACCGCGTCGTCCTCGTCGCAGCGCACCAGGTGGGCGTTCAGCTCCGCGCCCATCTGCGCGGTCCAGGCGTTCATCTTCTCCGGCCGGTGGAGCGTGATCGTCGCGATCCCGTCTTTCAGGTCGAAGCGCGTGTGCAGCGAGTCACTCATGACTTCTCCTCACCATCCGGCGAGCGCGGCCGCGCGCTCCCGGTGCACGGCGGGCGTGCCCAGGAAGGCGCGGTCGAACATCGCCCGCTTGAAGTAGATCTGGACGTCGCACTCCCAGGTGAAGCCGATGCCGCCGTGGGCCTCGACCGCGTCGCGCGCCGTCTGCATGTAGACCTGGGTCAGGTGCGCTTTGGCGAGCGCGGCGCTGCGCTCCGACTCCTCGGGCACGTGGTCGAAGGCGTGCGCGGCGTACCAGTAGAGGCCGCGCGCCGGCTCGATCTCGACCGCCAGGTTCGCGAGCTGGTGCTTCAAGCCCTGGAAGCTCCCGATCGTGACCCCGAACTGCTGGCGCGTCTTGGCGTACTCGACCGACGCCTCGAGCAGGTGCTGCGCGCCGCCGAAGGCGTCGGCGGCCAGCAGCACCAGGCCCGCGTCGCGCACGCGCGCCGAGGCCGCGACCCCGTTCGGCAGCGACTCACACGGCGTGTTCTCGAGCGCGAGCTCGCCCAGCCGGCGCGTGCGGTCCACGCCGTGCAGGTCGCGAGTCACGGCGCCGCGGGCACCGCGCTCGACCAGCGCGAGCCCGCCGCCCGCCGTGCCGACCACGAACAGGTCGGCGTGCTCCGCGAACGGCACCGCGCTCTTGACACCAGAGAGTGTCGGTCCGGCCGGGAGCGACCAGTCACTCGGCTGCCAGCGCTCGCCGCCGTCGTCGAAGGCCACCGTGCCCAGCCGCTCGCCCGCGGCCAGGCGCGGCAGCCAGGTCTTCTTCTGCAGGTCGCTGCCGGCCCAGAGTATCGCGAGCCCGGCCAGCGAGTGAGCCAGGAACGGGCCCGGCAGCGCGGCCCCACCGAGCGCCTCGGCGACCAGTGCCTGGTCGAGCAGCTCGAGCCCCGCGCCCCCGAACTCGTCGGGCACCGCGATCGCGCCCAGACCCAGCTCGACCAGCCCCTTCCACAGCTCGGGCTCGTGGCCGGCGTCGCCGTCGAAGATCGCGCGCACGCGCGTGGGGGGACACTCGTTGGCCGCGAACTGTCTCACCGTCTCCTGCAAGAGCTCCTGCTCTTCCGAGAGGTCGAAGTTCACGCTTCAGCCCTTCGCCGACGCCGCGGCGTCGCGCGGCAGCCCGAGCCCGCGTTCGCCGATCACGTTGCGCTGGATGTTCGCGGTGCCGCCCGCGACCGCGCTGCCGAGCGACCACATGAACTGGCCGACCCACTGCGCGTTGCTGCGCGGACCGGCGCCCAGGGTGCGCTCGCCCGGCTCGTAGAGTCCGTCGTCGCCGAGCAGGTCGAGCGCGAGCTTCGCGATCTCGTTGCCGATGTTCGTCGAGGTGAGCTTGTTCATGAGCTGGACGCGGCCGGGGTCCTGACTCTTGGCGGCCTTGGTGAGCTGCCGGTAGCCCGAGTACTGGTGCGAGCGCACGTAGCCTTCGAGCTGCACGAGTCTCTGGCGGATCGCGGGGTCCTGGATCGCGGGCTTGCCTGCGCGCGTGGTGCGCTGCGCGAGCGAGACGAGTGACTGGAAGGTGGCGAGCGCGTTGGCCGCGTCGCCGATCATGTTGCGCTCGTGCTTGAGCGTGGTGCGCGAGACCAGCCAGCCCTCGCCGCGCTTGCCCACGATCCAGTCCTTGGGCGTGCGCGCGTCCGTGAAGAACACCTCGTTGAAGTCGGCGGCGCCGGTCATCTGGCGCAGCGGCCGGACCTCGATGCCCGGCTGCTTCATCGACAAGAGCAGATACGAGATGCCGCCGTGCTTCTGCGCCGCGGGCTCGGTGCGGCACAGGCAGAACATGTAGTCGGCGCGGTGCGCGCCCGAGGTCCAGATCTTCTGCCCGTTGATCACCCACTCGTCGCCGCGGAGCTCGGCCTTGGTCTGCAGCGACGCCAGGTCACTGCCCGAGCCCGGCTCGCTGTAGCCCTGACACCAGACGATCTCGCCCCGGATGGTCGGCGCGATGAAGCGCTCCTTCTGCCACTCACTGCCCTTCTCGAGCAGCGTGGGCACGAGCATGCTGGGGCCGATGCCGGCCATCTCGCCGGGCGCGCGCGCGCGCGCGAACTCGTCGCGGATGATCTGCGCCTTCAACACGTCGGCGGCCTGCTCCGAGCCGCCGTAGCGCTTGGGGATCGAGCGCGCGAGGAAGCCCGCCGCGATCGCGCGCTCGCGGAACAGCGCAGCGCGCTTCTCGCCGGGCAGCTTCGCTTCGTCGCCGCGCAGCGGCCAGGAGCCGGCGAGGAACGCCTTCACCTCGCCGCGGAACTTCTCGTACTCGGCGCTGTAGCTGAGGTCCATGGGCTCCCTCGATTGGTGAACCGGACGCCGCGCAGCTTATCATGGGGTCTGGAGGAGCCGCCGATGCCCTACCCGATCATCTCCGCGGACTCGCACGTCACCGAGCCGCCCAACACCTACCTCGACTTCATCGATCACGCCTGGAAGTCGCGCGCGCCGCGCATGGAGCAGGTCGGCGAGATGGGTGACGTGTTCATCGTGGACGGCATGGCGCGGCCGGTGCTGGTCGGGCTCGCGGCCGCGGCCGGCAAGCCACCGGAAGAGATCCGCATCAAGGGCACCAAGTTCGCCGAGCTGCACCGCGGCGGCTGGGATCCCGAGGCGCGCATGGCCGACCAGGTGCGCGACGGAGTGTCTGCCGAGGTCATCTACCCCACGGTCGGCATGGTGCTCTGCAATCACGCCGACTTCGACTACAAGAAGGCGTGCTTCGACGCCTACAACCGCTGGATCGCGCAGTACTGCTCGGCTCACCCCGACCGGCTGCTGGGCGTGGGTCAGACCGCGATGCGCTCGCCCGCGGAAGGCATCGAGGACCTGCGCGCGATCCAGAGACTCGGCCTGCGCGGAGTCATGATGCCGGGCAACCCGGCGGTCGAGGACTACGACTCACTCGTGTACGACGAGTTCTGGGAGGCGGCGGTCGAGCTCGAGCTGCCGCTCTCGTTCCACATCCTGACCGTGCGCGAGACCGCGCCCACGCGCGGCCCGAAGATGAACAGCTTCCTGTCGATCATCCGCGGCTGCCAGGACATCATGGGCACGCTGATCCTGGGCGGCGTGTTCGAGCGTCACCCGAAGCTCCGGGTGGTGTGCGTCGAGGCCGACGCCGGCTGGGTGCCGCACTACATGTACCGCATGGACCACGCCTACAAGCGGCACCGCTACTGGCTGCCGGCCGGACAGCAGCTCTCGAAGCTGCCGTCCGAGTATTTCTCCGAGCACATCTACACCACGTTCCAGGACGACTGGGTCGCGTTCAAGAGCGCCGATCAGATGAACTGGCGCCGGCTCATGTGGGCCAACGACTTCCCGCACAGTGACTCGACCTGGCCGTGGTCGCAGGAGATGCTGAAGGAGCACGCGGCGCAGCTCAGCGAAGAGCAGCGCCGCGCGATCCTGTCGCAGAACGTCGCCGACCTGTACAAGATCGATCTGGCGCCGCTGCAGTAGTCAGCGGAACAGCTGCTCCGTCGCCGCGTCGGCGGGGAAGAAGCTCTCGATGCGCAGCTCGTCGGCGGTCACGTCCTGCGGCGTGCCGAAGGTCGCGATCATCGTGAAGAGAGACATGCGTACGCCGCCGATCTCCAGCACGAGCGGCAGCACGGGCAGAAGGGCCGCGTCGGCGTCGCCCCAGAGAGTCTCGTTCGACTGGTAGGGCGCGAGCTCGGCCAGCACGGCCTTCATGTCCTGGCCGCCGACGGCCTCGGCCTCTCGGCTCGCGCGGTGCCAGAGCAGCGGCGCGATCTCCGCCCAGTTCGCGATCAGCGGGCGGATGCCGCCGGGGTGGAACGTGAGGCGCATCAGGTTGCGCTCCGCGCCGCCCACCCGGGCCCAGACGTTCGCGCCCAGAAGTGACTCGAAGCGCTCGAACGCGCGGTTGGCGAGCCGGATGTTCCAGGCGCGATCGATGGCGATGGCCGGGAACGGCTCGTGATTCGCGAGCATGAGCCGCACCGCGCTCATCACCTGGTTCATCTGCGGGTCGTCCAGGAGTCGCGCGCGGAACACGGGCGCGAAGCCCGCGGCCACGAGCCAGTCGTTGCGTTCGCGCAGGGGCACCTCGAGGGTCTCGCTGAGCTGCAGGATCATCGCGCGGCTGGGCTTCGCGCGGCCCGACTCGAGGAAGCTCAGGTGGCGCTGCGAGACTCCGGACTGCAGCGCGAGCTCGAGCTGCGACAGCCTGCGGCGCTTGCGCCCGGCCTTCAGGAGCCCTGGGAACGGCGAGGACTCGACGCGGCGCGCGCGGAGGGTCGAGAGTGACACGGTGCTTCTCCTCGTTCTCGGCCTGGATTCTCGCGCGGCCGCGGAGGCGGCTCAATGACCTCGCAGGTAATTGAAGCGCCGCAGGGCACGACCGATCCTGGCCTCACAACCTTGGGAGGAACCCCCGATGTCTCTTCGGCTTCTCGCGCTCTTCGTGGTGCTCGGCCTGTTCGGTCTGCTTACGGCGCTCGCGCTGCGCGAGGTCGGCTACCTCGGCATCATCGAGCCGCACTTCCAGAGCTGGGGCCAGGGCCAGGTGCTGGCCGACCTCGTGATCATGTGCGCGCTCGGCTGCATCTGGATGCTCGCGGACGCGCGCGCGCGCGGCATCTCGCCCTGGCCGTTCCTGATCGTGACCGTGTTCGCCGGCTCGTTCGGGCCGCTGCTCTATCTCGTGACTCGCGAGCTGCGCGCCGCGGCTACCGCCTCGAGCCGCCGAGCAAGCCCGGTAGCTCACTGAGCCGCTCGATTCGCACGCCGCCGTCCAGGCGCAGGCCGATGAATGCGACCTTCGCCGCGGCGGCGGCGGCGCGATCGAAGCGCGAGTCACCGACCACGACCGCCCGTTCGGGAGTCACTCCCAGCCGGCGGCAGGCCTCGAGCACCATGTCGGGCGCGGGCTTGCCCGCCGCCACGTCGGTGCCGCCGACCACCGCGTCGAGCTCGAGGCGCGCGTGGCGCAGGATCTCCTGCGCGAGCGGCCCGGGCGTGTTGGTGATCAGCGCCTGGCGCAGGCCGGCGGCGCGCAGGCCTGCGATCACTCGCGCCGCGTCGGGGTCGATCCGCAGGTGCGCCGCGTGCGCCATGAAGTTCGCGTGGTAGAAGGCCTCGACCTCGGCGATCGTGCGGCCGGGGTAGAAGCTCTCCACGTCGCGCTCGATGCCCTGGCCCCAGCCCGCGGCGAACGCCTCGCGCGACACCGCCGGTGCCGCGAACGCGCGTGCGCAGTGATTCAACAGGTGGAACCACACCTCGTAGCTGTCGACCAGCACGCCGTCCAGGTCCCACAGCACCGCGCGCAGCGAGTCACGACTCACGAATCAATCGAGGCTGCAGCCGTCGGGATCGGCGTTCCTCCGCTTCACCAGCGTGCTGTCGTTGCGCACGTTCACGCCGCCGAAGCTGGCGCACAGGCGCTGGCCGCCCGAGAGCATGAGCTGCACCGCCACGTCGCCCTTCACCGGCAGGGGAATGTGCTCGTGGTCGCCCGCCAGGCTGCAGCGCGCGCGCAGCCCGCCGCGCGAGAGCTGGACCGAGCGGCACGGGTCGAGGTCCGAGCCGTCGCCCTTGTACCGGAACATGCGCGGGCCGCTCGCCTTCCCCACCCGCTTCCAGCCCGAGGCCGGCAGGCCGAACGCGATCTGCTCTCCTGCGCCCGTGTCGGTCACGACCAGGGTCGCGCCGGCGACCGTGGGATCGAAGTCCGGCGTCGAGAGGTCGAGCTTGTCGAGTGAGTTGGCCTTGACCCGCAGCACGCTCGCGCCCTTCAGCAGGAGCGCGCCGCCGTCGAGCGTGTGGTCGGTGGGCGCGGCGCGCGAGATCAGGATGCCCGTCGTGATGCGCACGTTGTTGGTCTCGTCCGTCTCCGCGATCTGGCCCAGCGGGTCCACGGTGACGCGCAGATCGTAAGTGCCGTCGGGCAGGTCGGTCACGTCGACGTACTGACAGCCGAGCCAGTACGGATAGGTGTCGGAGCAGTGCGGGTTCAGGCCCTGGTCCTCGCAGGTGTGACTGCCCTTGAAGCCGGGCTCGCAGTCGGTGTCCTCGAGGCAGAAGCTGCGCTTGCCGCCCACCGCGACCGTGCCGTTGGGGTCGTTGGGGTCGACGATCTCGTAGCGCAGGAAGTCCTGGTAGTGCGGGTGGTCGTGACCGCCCGCCGGGCTGCAGATGAACAGCGGGTTGCCGCACACCTCGTCGGGGTGGGTCAGGCAGTTCGGGCACATCGGGTCGCCGAGCTCCTCCTCGCCCGGGCCGTCGTTGCGCGTGGTGAGACTGAGTCGCACCAGGTCGCGGTGATCGGTCGCGGCCGCGCAGCCCTCGGCCACGTCGCCCTCGTCGACGCTCGTGTCGTACTCGACGAGCAGGTCCGAGACGTCGGGCGTGAGGTCGGGCAGCGCTGCCTGCGCGGCGGCCCGCCCCGCCAGACCCACGAGCGCCAGCGCCAGCAAGAGCGCCGGCTTCGCGGCGCGCGCGATGCGCAGCGCGGCGGCGAACGACGGCACGTTGGCGCGCCACCCCGGCAGCACGGCGGTGATGGCGACCTCTTCGATCGCCTCGAGCATGAGAAACAACACCGCTGCCTGGAAGAATCCCGCGACCCCGAAGCCGAGATACAGGATCAAACCCACCCCCATCACGATCGCGACCGCCTTCGCCAGGCGCGTATGGTAGCTGGTGATGCGCCGGAATTTCGCGAGCCCGATCACCGTCGGCGCCAGGAACCCGACCAGCGCGGCGATCACGAACGGAAGCTGCTCGGTGACCTTGTCGTGGAACGCCCACCACGCGCACAGCGGAAAGGCGGCATAGGTCGCGAAGTCGCCCCAGCTGTCGAGCTTCGCGCCGAGCAGCGTGCCCGAGCGGAAGCGGCGCGCGAGGTAGCCGTCGAGCAAGTCGGTCGAGAGCGAGAACGCGAAGGTCACGAGAAACGCCGTCGGGTGTCCTCGAAATGAAAGCCACAGCAACACCGGCACCAGCGCGATGCGCAGACCGGAGAGAGCGTTCGGAGCGTGTCTGCGCAGGTCCATCCCGGCCGATTCTACCCCGGAGCCGCCTCGCCGAGATAGGCGCGTCGCACCCGCGGATCGCGCGCCAGCTCCGAGGCCTCGCCCGAGAGCGCGAGTGACCCGGTCTCGAGCACATAGGCGCGCTTCGCCAGGCGCAGGGCCTGGTGGGCGTTCTGCTCCACCAGCACCACGGTCGTACCCTGGCCGTTGATCTCGCGCACGATCTCGAAGATCTGGCGCACCAGGAGCGGCGCGAGTCCGAGCGACGGCTCGTCGAGCAGGAGCACCGCCGGCGCCGCCATCAGCGCGCGGCCGATCGCCAGCATCTGCTGCTCGCCGCCCGAGAGCGTGCCGCCGGCCTGGGTGAGTCGCTCGGCGAGGCGCGGGAACAGGCCGAGCACGCGCTCCAGCCCCGCCTTCTCGGGCGCGCGGCCCGGCCACGCGCCCATCTGCAGGTTCTCGAGCACGGTCAGGTTCGCGAAGATGCGCCGGCCCTCGGGCACGTGGGAGCAGCCGAGCGCGACGATCGCCTCGGGCGCCGCGCGAGTCACGTCCTGCCCGCGCAGCGCGACGCGCCCGGACGCGGGGTGGATCAGGCCCGAGATCGCGCGCAAGAGCGTCGACTTGCCCGCGCCGTTCGAGCCGATCAGGCTCACGATCTCGCCGGCGCGGGCCTCGAACGACACGCCGCGCAGCGCGTGGATCGCCCCGTAGCGCACGTCGAGTGACTCGACCGAGAGCAGGGTCTCGCTCACGCGCCCGCTCCCGCCTCGGAGTCCGCGCCGAGATAGGCCTCGATCACGCGCGGATCGGCGCGCACCGTCTCGGGCGTGGCGTCGGCGATCTTCTCGCCATGGTCGAGCACCGCGACGCGCTCGGACAGGTTCATCACGAACGACACGTCATGGTCGATCAGCACGATCGTCAGCCGCAGCACGCGCCGCAGCTTGGCGATCAGCTCGCGCAGCGCCTGCTTCTCCGCGGGGTTCATGCCCGCCGCAGGCTCGTCGAGCAGGAGCAGGCGCGGCCGGGTGGCGAGCGCGCGCGCGATCTCGAGTCGCCGCTGCTCGCCGTAGGGAAGTGAGTCGGCGCGCGCGTCCGCGCTCGCCTCGAGCCCGAGCGTCGCGAGCAGCGCGAGCGCCTCGTCCTCGGCCTGCGCCTCGCGGCGGCGCCAGGCCGGGCCGCGCAGCACGTCGCGCACGCCGCTCCGGCTCCGCCCCTGGAGCGCGGCGCGCACGTTGTCGAGCGCGCTGAGCCCGCGGAACAGGCGGATGTTCTGGAAGGTGCGCGCCACTCCAGCGGCGCAGATCACGTGCGGCTGCGCGCCGCCGATCTCGCGCCCCGCGAAGCGCACGCTGCCCGAGCTGGGCGCGTACACGCCCGTGATCACGTTGAAGGCCGTGGTCTTGCCCGCGCCGTTCGGGCCGATCAGCGCGACCAGCGCGCCCTCCTCCACGCCGAAGTCGAGGTGCGACACCGCCGTGAGTCCGCCGAAGCGCACCGTCAAGTCACGAACTTCGAGCAGCGCCATGTCTCTTCCCGAAGTGCAGGAGCTCCCGCTGACCCAAGAGGCCCTGTGGCCGCAGGATCATGGTCACGATCAAGAGCAGCGCGTACAGCACCATGCGCCACTCGCCCAGGCCGCGCAGCAGCTCGGGCGCGGCGGTGAGCGTGGCCGCGGCGATCACGGCGCCCGAGATCGAGCCCAGGCCGCCCAGCACCACGAACGCCACCAGCTCGAACGAACGCACGAAGCTGAAGCTGTTGGTGTGGATGTAACCCTCGCTGTGCGCGAACAGCGCGCCCGCGACGCCCGCGAAGAAGCTCGCCACCAGGAACGCCTCGACCTTGACGCGCGTGGTGGCGATGCCGAGTGACTCGGCCGCGGTCTCGTCCTCGCGCACCGCGCGGAACGCCAGCCCGCCGCCCGAATACACCAGCCGCGCGATCGCCAGGATCGTGAGCGCCGCGACCCCGTACACGCCCGCCAGGCTGTCGAAGCGCAGGTCGACCGCGGGGTGATCGGACGAGGCCAGCGAGAAGCCGCGCGCGCCGCCGACCGCGTCCACGTTCAGGATCGCGATGCGGATGATCTCGCCCGCGCCCAGGGTCGCGATCGCGAGATAGTCGCCGCGCAGACGCAGGGTCGGCACGGCCACCACCAGTCCCGCCAGCGCGGCGAACAGCCCGCCGCACACCAGCGGCAGCGGGAAATACGCGAGCCTGGCCAGCGCGCCGTTCCCCAGCGCGTCGAGCAGAGCCGCACCGAGATACACCGAGAACGCCGCCGAGCCGTAGGCGCCCAGCGCCATGAAGCCCGCGTGACCGATCGAGAACTGGCCGGTGAAGCCGTTCACGAGCTGCAGGCTCACGGCCGCCACCACCGCGATGCCGATGCGCGCGAGGATGGTCGCGTAGTACGGGTTCAAGAGCGCAGGCGCGCCCCAGTGCAACGCCGCGAGCGCCGCGAGCGCCGCCCCGACCTGCCCGAGCCGCGCCGCGCTCAACTCACACCTTCTCGGTCTGCGGCGCGCCGAACAGACCCGTCGGCCGGTACAACAAGATCACCACCAGGATCACGAACGCGATCGCGTCGCGGTACGTGCTGGACAGATACCCGGTCACGAGTGTCTCGATCACGCCCAGCAGGAGCCCGCCGATCATGGCGCCGGGCACGCTGCCGATGCCGCCCAGCACCGCCGCGACGAACGCCTTCAGCCCGGGCATGAGTCCCATCAACGGCTCGATCTTGGGGTTCGAGAGACCGACCAGGATCCCGGCCGCCGCGGCCAGCATCGAGCCCAACACGAACGTGCCCGAGATCACGCGGTCGACGGGCACGCCCATCAGCGCCGCGGCCGGCGCGTCGTAGGCCACGGCGCGCATGGCGCGGCCGAAGCGCGTGCGCTGCACGATGAACTCGAGCGCGCCCATCAGCACGAGCGCGGTCACCAGCACCGTGACCTGGATGTTCGAGATCGCGACCTGACCCGCGCGAAACACTTCGCGCGAGCGCAACAACGGCGGGAAGAACTTCGGGTCGGCACCGAACACCAGCTGCCCGGCGTTCTGCAGGAAGAGAGACACGCCGATCGCGGTGATCAGCGGCGCGAGTCGCCCCGCTCCGCGCAGCGGCCGGTACGCCACGCGCTCGATCGTGGCGCCGAGCAGGCCGCAGATGGCCATCGAGGCCGCCAACACCGCGACCAGCCCCAACAGACTGGGCTCGGCGCCCACGCCGAGCGCGCGCGCGACATAGAAGCCGCTCATCGCGCCGATCATGTACACCTCGCCGTGCGCGAAGTTGATCAGGCGCAGCACGCCGTACACCATGGTGTAGCCCAGCGCGATCAGCGCGTAGATCGAGCCCCAAGTCACTCCGTTCAAGAGCTGTTGGAGCAGATTCTCCACGTTCCGGCGGCGCCGCTCACTCCGCGGAGACGGTTCGGAAGAAGCGGAACTTCCCGCCCTCGATCTTCAGCACCACGGCGTCCTTGCGCGCATTGTGGTGCTCGTCGATCGTGATCTTCCCGGTCACTCCGTCGAAGTTCTTGGTGGCGGCGATCGCGTCCTTCAGCTTCTCGCCGTCGGTCGAGCCGGCGCGCGCCAGCGCATCGGCCAGGATGCCCGCGGTGTCGTAGCCCAGCGCCGCCATGGCATCGGGCGTGGCGGCGTACTTGTCGTGGAAGCGCTTCACGAACTCCTGCACGTGCGGGTCGGTCGAGTCCGCCGCGTAGTGAGTGGAGAAGTAGTAGCCCTCGACCGCGTCGCCGCCGATCTCGAGCGTCTTCTCCGAGTCCCAGCCGTCGCCGCCCAGGAGCGGCACGGTGATGCCGAGCTCGCGCGCCTGCTTCGCGATCAGCCCGAGCTCGGTGTAGTAGCCGGGCACGAAGATCGCGTCCGGGTTCGCGGCGCGGATCGTCGTGAGCTGCGCGCGGAACTCGATGTCACCCGAGGTGTAGCGCTCGTCGGCGACGATCTCGCCGCCGTTCTTCTTCACGGTCTGGCGGAAGAAGTCCGCGAGCCCCACCGAGTAGTCCTGCTTGAAGTCGAACAGGATCGCGAGTCGCTTGGCGTGCAGCTCGTCGGCCGCGAACTTCGCCATCACCGCGCCCTGGAACGGGTCGATGAAGCAGGCGCGGAACACGTAGTCCTTGCCCTCAGTCACTTTGGGGTTGGTCGAGCCCGGGGAGATCATCGGCACCTTCGCGCGCTCGGCCTCGGGCGCCGCGGCCAGCGAGCGCGACGACGCGACTTCGCCGAGCAGCGCGATCACGTGGTCGCGCTGCAGGAGCTTCTGCGCCGCGGTGCGCGCCTCTTCGGTGACCGAGCGGTCGTCCTCGGTCACGAGCTCGAGCTTCTTGCCGAGCACGCCGCCCTTGGCGTTCAGCTCTTCGATCGCCATGCGCATGCCCTGGTCGGCGCTGCGGCCGAAGGTCGCGGTGTCTCCCGTCATGGAAGCGACGTGACCCACGACGATCTTGTCGCCACCGCCCTGGCCGCCGCTGCACGCGAGCACACCCGCGGCGAGTGACAGGCTCAGAACCGCCGCGCGCAGCACCCCCCGCATGCTCGCCCTCCTCGTCCCCGTCTCGCGGAGACCCGCCTTGGGTACACGGCCCACCCTTCATGCGCAAGCGCGGCCCGCCGATTGCATCGTTGCCGGGCAGGACCGAGCTTGGTACGAACTCGGCGGGAGGTGAGATTCATGTACAACCGTGCGATCTGCCGGGTCTTTGTCGTCCTCTCGTTCACGTTCACGCTGTTTGCCGCCGCGCCCGCGGCCCACGCCGAGAAGATGTGTGGCGGCCGCTCCGCACAAGGCGCCATGTGGTGGTCGATCTTCCACCCCGGGGTCGGAGAGTGGTACCTGAAGGGCTTCGGACCTCTGCACAAAGCACCGCAGAAGAAGTTCTGGCTGGGGTTCATCCCCGTCTACGGCTGGCCGGGCTATCTGCAGGTGAAGAGCGCGATCGACTCCGAGAAGTGTCTCACCAACGACAATCTCACGTTCAGAAACGACTGACGCGTCCGACTGGGCGTTCGTTCGCCTTCGGCTCACTGCGCGCGCCCTGGGGCGCTTGCGGCCTCGCTCAGGACGGCCTTCGCTCGGCCTCATTGACTTCGTTCGCCTGCGGCTCACTGCGTGCGCCTCCGGCGCTTGCGGGCCTCGCTCAGGGCGGCCTTCGCTCGGCCTGCTGCAGCGCCTTGAGAAGTGCCGCCAAGGACTCACGCGCGAAGCGGTCGGGGCGCCAGGGCTCCTGTGACAGCGCGCCGAGGTGCGCCTCGGCGATGACGTAGACCTCGGCACTCACGTTCTCGCCCGCGCTGGTGCGCACGGTCAGCGTGCGGCGCTCGTAATGGTGGGTCTCGAAGCGGTCGAGCCGCGCGACCGAGCGCGGGTCGAGGCCGCGCCACAGCACGCCGGAGGTGCTGGCCGACGCGCGCGCGCGCACGCCGGGGAAGCGCGTGCCGCGGATGCACACGCGCGTCCAGCCGGGCAGCCGCGCCGGCTCGTGCGCGAACGAGCGGCCGGTGACTGCGCGCATCACCTCCGCGAAGACCAGGGACCCGTAGGTGAAGAGGTTCATGCGGCTCCGATGCGAACCCGGTACTCTTCGCGCGGTCGATGCGACCGTTCGCGTGGCTCGCGCTGCTATTGTGTCTCGCCCGTCCGGCGGAAGCACGCGACGTGCGCGTGCCGATCCACCTGGACTACGGCTTCCTGCGCGAGCTCCTGCTCGCCACCGCGTTCACCGACCCGGAGCAGACCGCGGTCGTGCACAGCGACGGCGTCGACTGCAACCACGTGGTGCTCTCGCACCCCGCGGTGCGCGGCGGCGAGGGCGCGGTGCTGGTGGACGCGGACGTGTCGACCAAGTTCGGCACGCTGTTCCTGGGCATCTGTCTGTTCGCGGTCGAGTGGCAGGGCCGGATCGCGTCGCAGCTCGAGCCAGAGATCGACCCCGGCGCGCCGCTCGTGCGCTTCCGGCTGCGCGACTCGCGCCTGCTCGAGGCCGACGGCTCGGTGCGCGGCACCACGACCACGGTCTGGGACTGGGTCGAGAAGTGGGTGCGGCCGCGGCTCGAGAAGCTCGCGATCGACCTGTCGGCGCCGATGGCCGACCTGCGCGCCACGCTGCCGCTGTTCCTGTCGGCGGCGAACGTGCCACGCGCGCAGGCGCTGGTCGACTCACTCGCGCTCGACTCGGCCTCGGCCACGCCGCAGGACCTGGTGCTGGGCCTGCGGCTCGACGCGCCCGGCGCGGCGCCGCCCGAACCCGCGGGCGCGGCGCCCGAGCTCACGCCCGACGAGCTCGCGCGCTTCGAGGCCGCGCTCTCGCGCTGGGACGGGTTCATCACCTACGTGGTGAAGAACGCCGGCACGCAGACCACCGATCCCGCGCTGCGCGAGCAGCTGCTCGAGGTGCTGCTCGACGCGCGCGAGGAGCTGGTCGAGTCACTGGCTGCGCCGGTGCGTTCCCAAGACCCCGTGCGGCCGCTGTTCCTCGCCACCTGGCGCCGGCTGGGTGCGGCGCTGCGGGAGCTCGGGCCGCAGCTCGGCGCCAAGGGCGCGCTGCGCTACCTGGGCTTCGTGGCCGCGGCCGACGCGCTCACGGCGCTCGACGCGCTCGGCCCCGAGTTCGGCTTCGAGATGACCGCCGACGGCATGCGCCGGCTGGCGCGCGTGATCGCGCCGCCGGCGGACACGAGTGACCCGCTGGCGGCACCGGACACAGTCGATCCCGAGCTGCGGCGGGCGCTCGACTTCGGCGAGCCGCTGCCCGCGCCCGACCTCGACGAGCCGGCACCGGATGCCCCGCCGGAAGTCACTCCGGCCGTCCCGCCCGAAGCGCCGCCGGACCCCAACGCCTCGCGCCTGGACTCCGGGCTGCGCTGGCTCGCGCAGGCGATCCTGCCCGCCGCGCGTGCCGCCGAGCCCGTGCCCCTGCCCTCGCTGCCGCCACTCACGCACGAAGAGGAGCGGCGGCTGCGCAACTGGGCGCCGCTGCGCCCGGAGCTGAGCGAGTATCTGCCGCTGGTGCAGCGGCTGCTGCACGGAGCGGGCGAAGCCGCGGTGAGTGGCAAGAAGACCGAGCCCGAGGTGCGGCGCGCCTATCTCGAGCTGCAGCTCGCCACCGCCTGGCAGGAGACCTGCTGGCGCCACTACGTGCGCGTGAACGGACAGGTGCGCGCGATCCGCTCGCGCGCCGGCGCGGTCGGGCTCATGCAGGTCAACTCGCGCGTGTGGCGCGGCTTCTACGACCCGCGCTTCCTGCTCGGCGACCCGGCGTACAACGCGCGCGCCGGCAGCGAGATCCTCGTGCGTTACTACCTCGACCTGGCCTACGCCAAGGGCGAGCAGCGGCGCGGCGGCATCGAGGGGCTCGTGCGCGCGACCTACTCGGCCTACAACGGCGGGCCCGGCGCGCTCGCGCGCTACCGCGACGCGCAGGCGCACGGGCGCGCACGCTCGGTCGACGCCGCCTTCTTCAAGAAGTACCAGGCGGTGCGCGCGGGCCGCGTGCTCGACGTGCTGAAGTGTTTCGGCTAGCTCACAGCCGGACGGAGCGCAGCCGCAGCGCGTTCGCGATCACCGACAGCGAGCTGGCGCTCATCGCGGCCGCCGCGATCATCGGCGAGAGCACGATCCCGAACGCAGGATAGAGCGCGCCCATCGCGAGCGGCACACCGAGCGCGTTGTAGGCGAAGGCGAAGAACAGGTTCTGCCGCAGATTGGCGCCGGTCGCGCGACTCAGTCGGCGCGCGCGCGCGATCCCGCGCAGGTCGCCGCGCAGCAGAGTGACTCCGGCGCTCTCGATCGCCACGTCGGCGCCCGTGCCCATCGCGATGCCCACGTGCGCGCGCGCCAGCGCGGGCGCATCGTTGATGCCGTCGCCGGCCATCGCGACGCGGCGGCCCGCTTGAGCCAGCGCGGCGATGGCCTCGGCCTTGGCGATCGGGGAGAGCTCGGCGCGCACGTCGTCGATGCCGAGCGCGCGCGCGACTTTTGCAGCGGTGCGCGGGCCGTCGCCGGTCAGCATGGCGATGTGCAGGCCCTCGGCGCGCAGCTCGCGCAGTGACTCGGCCGCGGTGGGCTTGACCGCGTCGGCCACCGCGAGCGAGCCGAGCAGCTTGCCGGCGCGCCACACGTGCACCACGGTCGCGGCGCCGAGCTCGGCCGCGCGCGCGTCGAGCCGGGCCAGCTCGGCGGCGTCCACGCCCAGGTCGGCCAGCAGCAGGCGGTTGCCGAGCGCCGCGGGTCCGGCGGCGAGCGTGCCCGAGACGCCGCGGCCGGGGTCCGACTTCCAGCCGCGCGGCTCCTCCAGCGCGAGGCCGCGCGCCGCGGCGGCCGCCGTGATCGCGCCCGCGAGCGGGTGCTCGCTGCCGCGCTCGAGCGAGGCCGCGACACCGAGCAGTGTCGCCTCGTCCACCCCGTCCTCCGGCAGCAGGCGCGCCAGCGTCGGCCGGCCCTCGGTCAGCGTACCCGTCTTGTCGAGCGCGAGTGTGTCGACCTCGCGCAGGCGCTCGATCGCTTCGGCGTCGCGGAACAGGATGCCCGCACTTGCGCCGCGGCCCATCGCCACCATGATCGACATGGGCGTCGCCAGGCCGAGCGCACACGGACAGGCGATGATCAGCACCGAGACCGCGGCCAGCAGCGCGTGCGCGAAGCGTGGCTCCGGTCCCCATGCGGCCCAGGCCAGCGCGGCGGCCCCGGCCGCAGCGATCACCGCCGGCACGAACACCGCCGCGACGCGATCGGCGACGCCCTGGATCGGCGCCCGGCTGCGCTGCGCGCGCGCGACCTCGGCCACGATGCGCGCGAGCAGCGTGTCGGCGCCCACGTGCAGCGCCTCGACGAGCAGCGTGCCGGACTGGTTCCCGGTGGCTCCCACGAGCGAGTCACCGGGGCGCTTCTCCACGGGCAGCGGCTCGCCGCTGACGAGTGACTCGTCGACCGAGCTCGCGCCTTCGAGCACGCGCGCGTCGACCGGCACCTTCTCGCCGGGGCGCACGCGCAGGCGGTCGCCCACGCGCACCGCCGCGAGCGGGACGTCCTCCTCCACGCCGTCCGGCCGCACGCGGCGCGCCTGCGGCGGCGCCAGCGCCAGCAGCGCGCGCAGGGCATCGCCCGTGCGGCGGCGCGCGCGCAGCTCGAGCACCTGACCCAGGAGCACCAGGGTCACGATCACCGCGGCCGCCTCGAAGTAGGGCGACACCGAGCCGTGCGGGCCGCGGAAGGCCCCGGGGAAGAGCCCCGGAGCGAGCACCGCGGCAGCGCTGTACGCCCAGGCGACGCCCGTGCCGAGCCCGATCAGCGTGAACATGTTGAGCCGGCCCGAGCGCAGTGACTCGAACGCGCGCGCGAAGAACGGCGCGCCGCCCCAGAGCACGACCGGGGTCGCGAGTGCTGCCTGGAGCCAGCCGAACGCGCGCATGCCGACCGCCATCGAGACCGGCATGCCCGGAAGCATGTCGAGCATGGCGGCGGCGAACAGCGGCGCAGTCAGGAGGGCGCTGACCCGCAGCCGGCGTTCGAAGTCCGCGAGCTCGGGGCTCGGCCCCGCGTCGGCGCCGGGCGCGACCGGCTCGAGCGCCATGCCGCAGTACGGGCACGCGCCCGGGCCCGCCTGCCGCACCTCGGGGTGCATCGGACAGGTGTAGACCGCACCGGGCGCGGCCGGCGCCGGCGGCGTCTCGACCGGCGCGGGCGCGAGATACTTGGCGGGCTCGGCCTCGAACTTCGCCAGACAGCGCGGGTTGCAGAAGCGGTACTCGACGCCCGCGTGCGCGTGCCGGTGCGGCCCGTCGGGACGGACCGTCATGCCGCAGACGGGGTCGATGAATTCGCCGGGGCTCATCCGCGCTTGGATGCTAGCCGAGCGGCGCGGCGGTCTCCGTGTCTTCGAGCTTGAGGAAGGCCCCGCACGAGGCGCAGCGCTGGATGGCCGGCAGCGCGTCGGGGAGCTTCAGGTCCTCGGTCTTGCCGCAGTCCGGACACGCGCCCCGGAGCGACACAAATTCGCGTAGCTGGCGGTAGCGCTTGCGCCCGAACACCACGCCGACCGTGGTCCAGGTCGCGAGCCACACGACATGGGGCGGGAGGATCAGCATGCCGCAGCCCGCACCGAACCAGGGCAGGAACGCGCGCAGGCCGCGCCGCACGCGCTCTGCGCGCGTGAACTCGTGCACACGCGCGCTGAGCGCGGTCGGCGTCTTCCCGTACGTGGACGCACGGATCGTGAGGTCGAGCGTGGTCACGCGGCCCGAAGGTTAGGCGCGCGCGAGGCGAATTGCCGCGCAGCGCATTGCTGCGCTCAGCGCGCCTCCCAGTCGAACATGCGCCGGCGCCGGACCTCGCGGAAGTTCGTGATCTCGAGCCGGATTCCGTCGGGGTCCTCGAAGAACGTGGCGTAGTAGTCGGCCGAGTACTCCGGGTACAGGCGCGGCGCGCTGGCGCCGACGCCGAGCGCCCGCAGCTCGCCGAAGGCGCGGTCGACCGCGCGCTCGTCCACGACGCGGAAGCAGAAGTGGTGCAGCCCCGGCGCGTACGGGTCGTGACTCGCGGCGCTGCGCGCCGGCCGCAGCGAGAAGCCGAACTGGCGGTTGTAGTAGTGCACGTGCGGGTCGCCGCCGATCGGCGCCTCGAGCTGCGCATAGCCCAGCACGCCCATGACTCCGTCGTAGAAGCGCTTGGAGCGCGCCAGGTCGCGCACGCAGAGATACACGTGGTCGATGCCGATGACCTCGACGGGCATGCCCGGCTCCTCAGCGAGTCACGGGCTCATCCGGCCCGGGGCGGACTCGCGCCGGCCGGTCGCCGGCACGGTCCTGGTCGCGCGCGCCAGCCCGAAGGGCGGCATGTTGTTGTACACGCACTCGAAGTCACCGGGCCGCACCCGGTACGTCTCGTGCCAGATGCCCACGTCGCCGTTCGAGCCCACGGCGCGGTTGAACGCCGCCCAGGCGGGCAGGTGCACGCGGTCTCTCGCGGTGGCGTAGGCCTCGAGCTGCTCGAAGGAGCGCCAGTACTGCACCATGATCGACGGGTTCCCGAACCACTGCTCGACCCCGAGAAACCCGGCGTCGGGCAGCTGCTCGAGCTCGGCGAGCATTGCGCGCATGGCGCGCGCCACCGGCAGCCAGCGGTGCAGCTTCCACGGCTTGTTGATGCGCATGCCGATCAGGAACACGCAGAACTCGCCCTCGACCTGGGCAGTGACTCGCGCGCGCACCACGCCGGCCATGTCAGTGGTCGAGCGCCCACGCATGACTGCGGTGGTGGAGCTCGGCCGCCGCGACCGCGGGCTCGAGCCACACCAGCTCGTACTCGGCGACGCCGCTCGCGGGGCCGACGAAGCGGCCCTCGAAGAACACGTGGCGGCCCTCGAAGGCGCCCTCCAGGGTCTCGAAGAACTCCAGCGCCATGCCGATCTGGCGGTCGATCGCGACCGGGCGCGCGCATTCCTCGCGCAGCTCGCGGCGCAGACACTCGATCAGCGTCTCGCCGCGCTCGAGCCCGCCGCCGGGCAGCATCAGGCCGAGGCTGGTCTTGACCGCCGCCACCCGGCCTTCTGCATCGCGAATCACCGCGTACACGGCGGCGCGCGGCCGGTGCTCGCGGCCTTCGAGCGGCGCGCCGAAGACCGGCACGGAGTCACTCATCGGGGTCGCTCCGCCGGCCGCGGTGGCGCGGCAGAGCGCCGATCGTGCGCTCCCAGGCCACGGCGTCGGCGGTCCAGGTCTGGTCCGCGGGCGGAAAGTCGCCGGCGCGGTCGAGGCTCAGCGTGGTCACGTCGAGTGTCTCCGGTTCGTCGTCCCTTGCGTAGCCGATCGGCGTGCCACACCGACCGCAGAAGCTCCGCACCACCTGCGGAGAGGATCGATAGCGCACCGGCTCGGCGCCGGTAAGGACGAACCCGGCCCGGGGGAAGGTGACCCAGGCGACCATGGGCGCAGCCGACGCCTTGCGGCAGCTGTGGCAGTGACACAGCGTGGCGTTGCTCGCCGGTCCGGTCGCGCGGTAGCGCACCGCGCCGCAGAGACAGCCGCCCTCGTATGTGCTCACGGATTCTTCCGACCGGTCCGCAGCTTGTTTCCGACCTCGCGCAGCACGCGCGGGGCCAGCGCCGCGCGGTGGGCCTGGACGAAGCGCCGCACCGCGGCCGGATCGCGCTCGGCCAGCGCGCGCAGCGCCCACGAGAGCGCCTTCACCACCAGGTCCTCGCGGTCGTCGACCAGCGCGCGGCAGATGCGCAGCGTGCGGGGCGCGTCGCCGCTTCCGCCCTGCGCGCGGACGTTGAGCGGCACGGTGCTGACCAGCGCCGCGCGCCGCCAGAAGAGATCGCGCGAGCGCGTCCAGCGCAGGATCTCGGACTGGGCGAGCCGCCCGTCGCGGAACGCCTGGCCCGAGATCGCGCAGCCGAAGACGTCGACGTCGGACCAGCTCTCGAGTCTCCCGGCCAGCCGGCGCGCGTCGGCGGCACGCAGCGCCGAGAGCGCGGTCGGGTGGTGGCGCACGAGCTCGCTGCCGAGCACGCGCGCGCCCGGAGCCCCGCTCGCGACGAGTGACTGGCCGATCTCGAGCACGAGCCGGGCCGGCGCGCCGCGCAGCGCGCGCGAGGTGTCTCGCCGCAGCCGGCGCAGCGCCGCCAGGCCGCGGGCCTCGCCGGCGCCGAGCCGTGCCGCCAGCGCCGCCGCCACTGACTCGCCCAGGGGCGCGAAGCCCGCGGGCCAGGCGAAGCCGTCGCCCCGGCGCTCGAGGCGGCCCACTCCGGCGATCGCGCGCAGCGCGATCGGCCCGTACACGTGCGGGAACTTCTCCGCGCTGGCCAGGTGGGTGGTGGGCGCGCCGGGCAGCGGCGCGGGTGCCTCGAACACGAGCCGCGCGTCGAGCCGCGCGGGGTCGAGCTCGAGCAAGAGCACGGCCGACGTCGCGCCCGCGAAGTAGTCGCGCGCCACCGCCAGCGCGCTTGCGCGGTCTGCGCAGCAGTGCACGAAGCCGTCCTCGGCGAAGCGCGCGGGCGTGTAGTGACTCGCGCCGATCCCGGCCGCGAGCTCGGGCTCGCTCACCAGGTGGAAGACCGGGCTCATCCCCCGCTCAGCGCGCACAGGATCCGCACGTCGTCGCCCTCGCGCACGGCGCTGCCCAGGCCGGCGAGCTCGCGGTTCACGAAGATGCGGATGTGGACCCGGATCCGCTCCTGCTCGTCGACGATGCGAAAGCGGATGCCGGGAAACGACTGGTCGAGGCTGCGCAGCAGCTCGTCGACCGTCGCGCCCGAGGCGGGCACGTGCTCTCGGTTCTGCGTGTAGCCGCGCAGGGCGCTGGCCAGGGTGACCTGCATCAGCGCGGAGTCACCGCTGTGACTGCGTACACGTGCGGCAGGTGCGCCGCGATCTGCCGGAAGCTGCGGCCCTCGTTCGGGCTCATCCACAGCTCGCCGCTGGTGGTCCCGAAGTAGATCCCCACCGGGTCCCCGCTGTCTGCGCAGAAGGCCTGGCGCTTCACGGTGTACCAGGCGTGCTCGCGCGGCAGGCCGCGGTCCTGGCGCAGCCACGACGCGCCGGCGTCGCGCGTGCGGTAGAGCGCCGGCTGGCCGCCGATGCTGGTGCGCGGCCAGACCGACGTGCCGTCCATGGGAAACACCCAGGCGGTGTCCGGATCGCGCGGGTGCAGCACGACACCGAAGCCGATGTCTCCGATCTCGGGCGGCATGTTGCGGCCGACCCGCTGCCAGCGAGTGGCCGGCCGGTCGAGGCGGTAGATGCCGCAGTGATTCTGCTGGTACAGCCGGTCGGGCCGCAGCGGATGCAGCGCCATGCAGTGCGGGTCCTGGCCGAACTCGGGGTAGCGCTCGGGGCCGAAGTCGACCTCGACCCCCTCGTTCAGCGGCCGCCACGAGTCACCGCGGTCGAGACTCTCGAAGCTGCCGCCGCCCGAGCAGCCCACGTAGAGGTGACTCGGGTCGCGCGGATCGACGATCACCGAGTGCATGATCGAGCCGTCGGGCGTCTGGTCCTCGGGCGGGCACCACTGGAAGCGCATGGGGTGCTGGTTCCAGCCCTCGACGCCGGCCCAAGTGACTCCGCCGTCCGCGCTGCGGAAGAGCGCGGGCGGAGACACGGCGGCGTACCAGACGCCGGGCTCGCCCGAGTGCCCCGGCGTGAGGTGGAAGGTGTGGCTCACGGCCAGCGCGCGCTCGCCCTCGCGCGCGCGCGCGAAAGCCGGGGGCTGCTTCGCTTCCTGCCAGGTCGCGCCCAGGTCCGCCGAGCGGTAGATGGTGGGCCCGAGCTGGCCCGGGCGAACCGCGGCCAAGAGCGTCCGCCCGTCGCGCGGGTCGAGCGCCACATGGTTCACGATCTGGCCCAGGAAGTGCGGTCCCTCGAGGCGCCAGCGCGTGCGCGCCGCGTTGGCGAAGTAGAAGAACGCGCCTTTGCGAGTCGCCACGAGCAGAGCGACGCGGGGGCCTTCGGCTCGCCGCCGTCGGGGGAGTGACTTGCGCGGCAGGGGCCGGCGAGGCATGCGGCCCATCGTAGACAGGCCCACCGCGCGGCGCAACGAGTTTGCTCAGCGGAGCGCAGACCAGGCGGCCAGCGCCGCGCACTTCTCCTCCGCGGCCCAGGGCTTGCCGAGCGCTCGCCCCCAGTCCGCGAGCGTTGCGCGCAGCGCGTCGGGCCGGCGTCCCAGGGCGCGGGCCGCGTGCTCCCACAGCTCCTTCTCGGCGATCACCGCGCAAGCGAGGCCCAGTGACTGGGCCGCGGCCTGCAGCGCCTTCCAGTACACCTGGCCCTCGAGCGCGTGCGCGCGCACGTGGGGGTTCCGGATGCCGGAGGGATCGCCCAGGCTGCCCGCCACCAGCGCGAGCCCGCACAGCCGGCCGCCGTCGCCGACGAGTGACTCGCGCAGGCCCTCGAGCTCGCGCCCAGCCACCGCGCGGATGGCTTCGAGCGCGCGCGCCAGGAGCGGCGCGGCGGCCTCGGGCGGCAGCTCGAGCTCGACGTGGTAGGGCTGACCGGAGTGCGGCACGGCGGGGTCGTAGAGCTGCAGGGCCCGGCGCTCGATCACGCGCGGCTGCTGCGCGCTGCCGGCGACCACCACGGCGGTCGCGCGCCCCGTCTTCACGCGCAGGCCGACGGCCCGGCGCTCGGCGCTCACGGCCGCAGCGCCATCAGCAGGCTTCGGTCGGAGAAGCCGCCGACCACGCCGTGAAGCTCGGCGCGCAGCGCCGCACTGGGCTCTTCGACGTTGAAGCCGAGCGCGCGGTAGGCGCGCTGCGCGCGCTCGTTCGTCTCGTAGACGCTGAGCCAGAGGTGACTCGCCTGGAGCACGCCGAAGCTGCGAGCCGCGAGCTGCCCGATCGCCTCGCGCCCCAGCCCGCGGCCCTTGCTCTCGAGCACGATGCGCTTCAAGTGCACGCCGTGCCCCGCCGCGCGCAGGTCGAACGCGATCAGGAAGCCCGCCGGCGCGCCGTCGCGGCGGCGCGCGATCAGCCAGTGCTCGCGGTCCGGCGACTCGATCGCGTGCGTGTGCTGCTCGCGGCTCCACTGGCCGACGAACGGCGCGTTCTCGGGGTGACGCTCGAGCGCCATCACGAAGTCGAGGTCGTCGGGCACGGTCGGGCGCAGCACGACCTCCCAGCCCGGATACAGGTCGAAGCGCGGCAGCGAGTCACTCGGGCCCAGCCACGGCACGCGGTCGCCGTCGAAGACGTGGCGCGCGAAGTGGATGCCCTCGCCGTCGTCCAGCGTGGCCAGGTGCAGCGCGAGCGCACCGGGATCGTCGAGCCGGCGGATGGCCAGCTTCGAGCCGCAGTGCCGGCAGAACAGCCGCTCGCGCGCGGGCGACGAGCGGTAGGCCGACAGCTCGCGCTCGCCGCTGCGCCAGGCGAGGTCGGCGGCGCGCACCTCGCCGTAGCTGGCGAATGCCGCGCCGTGCGCCTTGCGGCACATGCTGCAGTGACAATGCTCCGCCAGGCGCGGTGCGCCCCGCAGCGCGTAGCGCACACGCCCGCACAGACAGCCGCCCGTGCGCTCGCTCAGGCCGGCAGGTGGCATACGGCCTCGATGTTGTTCCCGTCGGGATCGAGGACGAACGCGCCGTAGTAGGTCGGATGGTAGTGAGTCCGCAGGCCCGGAGCGCCGTTGTCGCGGCCGCCGGCGGCGAGCGCGGCCTTGTGGAAGGCGTCGACTTGCGGGCGGCTGGCCGCGCCGAAACACACGTGCGTGGGGCCGCCCGCGGTGCCCTGGCCGAGCCAGAAGTCGGGCCGGCCCGCGCCCAGCCCGGCGGCCCCGTCGAACTCCATCAGCACCGCGTAGCCCAACGGCGCCAGCGCCGCCGCGAAGAACTTCTTGCTGCGCCCGAAGTCACTGACCCGGAGACTCACGTGGTCGATCATGGCGTCCTCCTGTGGGGGTTCAGAAGCGCTCCGCGCCGCGCCTGCGGTGCGGATCCGGGAAGTCGCGGTAGAGCGCGAAGCGCACGTCGGTCGCGACCTGGTTCACGCGCGCGTGCAGCTCCTCGATCGGCTCCGCGCGCTCGGACACGGCCTGGAACGCGCGCTCCAGCTGCGCCAGGTCGTCGACCTCGATCGCGATGTGGAACTCGCCCAGGTCGCGCGGACCCAGCCCGAGCTTGCGGCGAGTCAGCCGGAAGCCGCGGATGCGCCCGCCCTCGCGCAGCGACCCGAGATAGCGGCTCACGTCGTCGCAGAAGCCGACGTCGGAGACGCCGGGCTTCAGGTTGCACCAGACGTGGTACTGGTCCACCGCTCACTCCACCCGCTGGAACGAATGGCGCCCGCCCACGCGTTCGATCAGGAACACGTCGGGGTTCGCGAGCGCCTGCCAGCCCGCGAACCCGAAGCGCGGGTCGATGCGCTGCAGCACGAGCGAGATCAGCTGGCCGTGACTCGCCACCACCGGCAGCGCGCGACCCGAGTCCAGGATGGCCTCGAGCGCCTTCCAGCCGCGCTCCAGCGTCTCGCGCCCCGACTCGCCGCCGGGCACGCGGTAGTCGGGGTCGACGAAGGAGCGCTCGACCACCTCGCGCCAGTGCGGGACCGGCGCCGGCGAGAGCCGCCGCTCGACGAGTCTCTCGTCGAGCTCGAGCTCCAGCCCGCGGCGCGCGGCGAACGGCGCCAGCGTCTGCCGCGCGCGCGTGTAGCTGCTGGACACGACCCGGTCGATCGGGTGGGCGAGCAGTCTCTCGGCCAGGACGTGCGCAGCGACGTGGCCGGCCTCGCTCAGCGTCGCCTCGGGCTCCTGGCCCATGGACTGGCAGTGTCGGACGAGCAGGAGCCGGGCCATCGCACCGTCACGCTACCACGGACTCACGCGCTGCGCAGCCGCTCCAGGCGCCACACGAAGTGCTGCGCGAGCAGCGGCTCGAGCGGCCGCGGCACCACGTAGCGCACCTTGTGCTTGGCGCCCTTGCCTGCCAGGCGCGCGAGCTTCGACAACAGCGCCTGCTTGCCGAACGACGCCTGCGCGGTGACTCGAAAGCCGGCCTCACGGAACATCTCCTCGAGCGTCGAACGGGTGAAGAAGCGGTAGTGGTAGCCCTCTTGCTTGGGCGGGTGACCGGTGAGCGCCCGCCAGCGGTATGCGATGTGCACCACGTTGGGAGTGGTCACGATCAGCCAGCCGCCGGGGCGGATGACTCGCGCGAGCTCGGCCACCAGCGCCTCGGCCTGCACGATGTGCTCGATGACCTCGATCAGCGTGGCGCCGTCGAGCGAGCCGCTCGCGAACGGCAGACCGTGGTTCAGGTCGGCCACCAGCGCGGGCCGGCCGGTCGCGCGCAACGCCTTGGCGCTGGCCGCCGCATAGTCCACGCCGATTCCGCTCCTGTCGCCGCCCGAGGCCTGCTCGATGAACTCACCGCGCCCGCAGCCCAGGTCCGCCCAGCGGCCGAGCGGCGCCGCTGGCAGGAGCCGCGCCGCGAACGAATACCAGGGCCGGTCCGGGTCGCGCCGCCGCAGCGGAGGCAGGACTCGTGACTCGACGGCCATCCCGGTCACGACCTGCCGAGCAGCGTCAGCACGTTGCCGTCGGGGTCGCGGAAGTGCGCGAGCGTGCCGCCCCAGGGCTGCTTCTCGGGGGGCGCCACGAACTCGACGCCGCGCGCGCGCAGCTCCTCGTAAGTCGCCGCCACGTCGTCGACCCGCAGTGACACGCCGACGAACCGGCCCATCAGGCCGTGTGACTCGGGGTCGCCGGGCCGTGCGCGCTCGAGCGCGAGCGGCGCGACGCCGATGCCGAGCTCCGCCCAGCCGAGCTGCTCGTTCGCCATGCGCACCGGCATGCCCAGCGTGTTGGCGTAGAAGTCGAGCGCGCGCTTCCAGTCGCGCACGAAGATGCGCACGGCGTAGAGCTCGTAGCTCGGCATGGGGTTGGACCGTAACACGCTCTAGCGCCCTCCGGCGACGTCGAGGGGCTCAGCCGAGCTCCTTCGAGAAGCGCACGCCCGTGGCGCGGTAGCCGAGCTTCTCGTAGAAGCTGTGCGAGCCCTCGCGCTGCACGCCGCTGTTGAGGAAGATCTCCGCCGCCCCGTGGTCCATGGCCCATTTCTCCACCGCGCGCACGAGCGCGGCGCCGACGCCGTGGCCGGCCTTGTCGCCCGAGACCACCAGCGCGCACAGCCGCGCGTACACGCCGTTCCGCTCGTAGAAGCGCGCGATGCATGCGCCCGCCATGCCGACCACGCTGCCGCCGAGCTCGGCCGCGAACGTGGTGTAACTCGCGTCGGCGAACAGCCCCTCGAGCCGTTCCTTCATGTCGGTGGCGTTGGTGGGATAGCCGAGCGCAGTCACGAGCATCGCGATCTGCGGGTGGTCCGCGAGCGTGGCTTCGCGGATCGTGGGCCGGCCGCGCGCGGTCTGGCCCGCGGGCCGCGTTCTGGCCTGTGCGCACATCCTCGTCTCCCCTCGCGCAGGCGCGCCGCCGCAAGCTAGCATCGCCACGTGGCCGACCGCGAGATCCGACCGATGAGACACGACGAGCTCGAGGCCGTGGTGCGCGCGTGGCGCCGCTCGCGCGACGCCAACCAGCCGTGGCTCGAGGCCCGCATGAGTTATGCACCCGCGCAGGACCTCGCGTTCTTTCGCGACGTGATCGCAGAGAAGTGCGAGGTGTGGCTGGCCGCGCGGGGCGGCGAGGTGCTCGGTCTCTTGGCGCTCCACGACGGCTTCGTCGAGCAGCTCTACGTCGACCCGCCCGCCTGGCGCCAGGGCGTGGGCCGCGAGCTGATCGCGCACGCGATGGCGCGTTTCCCCGCGGGTCTCTCGCTCTACACGCACCAGCGCAACCAGCGCGCGCGCGCCTTCTACGAACGCCTCGGCTTCCGGCCGGTGGCCTTCGGAGTCAGCCCTTCGCCGGAGTGCGAGCCGGACGTGAAGTACGCCTGGGCGCCCGCGGCGTTGTAGCCCGCGGGGCGGCTCGGATATCCTGAGCCGCATGTCGAATCACTTCTCGCCGAGTCTCGCACCCGGGCAGGTCGATTCGTTCAGGGAGCGCGGCTACACGTCGATCGCCGCGATCTCCACGCCCGACGAGGTGCGCTGGCTGCGCGAAGTCTACGACGAGCTGATCGAAGACGAGCGCCCTCTGCGCCTGCGCTACGGCGGGGCCGGCCCGAGCGGGGTCGAGGGCACGATCAACCAGATCTTCCTGCCCGAGATGCAGGTGCCCAAGCTGCTCGAGACGCAGTACATCCGGAACGCCAAGCGCCTCGCGGCCGAGCTGCTCGAGATTCCCGAGGCGACCTACGGCGGGCTGATGTTCATCTTCAAGCCCGCCGCCGCCGGGCGAGACACTCCCTTCCACCAGGACGAGGTGTACTGGGAGTTCCGCCACCAGCGCTGTCACTCACTCTCGGTCTGGATGCCGCTCGACGAAGTCACCGTCGACAGCGGCTGCATGCAGTTCGTGCCCGGCTCGCAGAAGAACGACGTGCTGCGCTACCGCAAGCCCGAGAACGAGCCGCTCGTGCTCGACCAGCCGTTCGACCTCTCCGGCGCCGTGCCCGTGCCGCTAAAGCCCGGCGGCGCCACCTTCCACCACTGCCGCACCGTGCACGGCACCGCGCCCAACACGAGCCCCCGCCCCCGCCGCGCGCTGACCACGATCTTCCACGGCCCGCGCGCCGAGCGCGTGCCGCCACTCACACGGCCGTGGATGGGGGAGAGCTAGAGCGGCTTCTTGAGAAACTGCTGCGACCCGCCGAAGCCGTGTCTCTCGTAGAGCCGGCGGGCGCGGTGGTTCGAGTCGCCCACCTCGAGCGTGACCCGGCAGGCGCCCAGCGTTCGCGCGCGCTGCTCGACCGCCTCGAGCAGCCGACTGCCGATGCCGCGCGCTCGGTGGTCCGGAAGCACCGCCAGGTCGTGGATGTTGACCAGCGGCTGGCCGTGGAAGGTCGAGAAGCCCACGAAGCAGACGGCCACGCCGACCGGCCGCCCGCCGTCGAAGGCGAGCAGAGCGAACGCCGCCGGGTGCGCGCGCAACCCTTGCGGCAGACGGGCCCGCGCAGCGGCCGAGAGCGGCGCGTTCTGGCCGCCCGGGCCGCGCGCGTAGGAGTCGACGATCTCGACCAGCGCTCGCGCGTCGTCCTCGCGGCTGAGATCGGCTTCGCGGATCTGGATCAAGCGTCCTCCAGAGTGAGTGGCCGCGGCTGGCGGCCGTCGACGTCGCGAAAGAGTGCGATCGCGATGCCGCGGCCCACGCCGCGGGGCGATCCTACTCCGCTACGATCGCGAGCGTGAAGCAGGCGGTCATGGCGGTGATCCAGCGCGGCGAGGCCGTGCTCGCGATACGGCGCGGGCCGCGCGGGCCGTTCGCGGGTCACTGGTCGCTGCCTTCGGGCCGGATCGAGCCGGGCGAGAGCCAGGCGGCGGCGGTGGCGCGCGAGGTCGCCGAAGAGGTGGGGCTGGCGGTGACTCCCATCGCGAAGGTCTGGGAGTGCCCGACCGACGACGGGGCGTACCTGTTGCACTGGTGGACCGCAAGGCCGGCCGGCGCCTCGCTCGAGCTCGCGCTCGATCCCCACGAGGTGAGCGCCGCGCGCTGGGTCACGGCCGCAGAGTTTCTCCTGCTCGAGCCCGGCTTCGCCGGCGATCGCGAGTTCTTCGCGCGCGTGCTGCCCGGGCTCACGCGCTAGCCGGCGCGCCCCAGACCACCAGCGCCGAGCCCGTGCCGCGCACCAGCCCGTCCGGCGTGTGACTCAGCACGGCCGTCCGCAGTGACGCATCGAACTCCGCCGCCGCCCGCTCCGTCATGCGCTCGCGCGAGAAGCCGTTGCGCGAGTGGAACGACTCGACGTAGTCGGCGAGGCTCTGCACGACCGGCTCGGGTGGCGTACGCCGCCGGCCCAGCTCGCGGAACAGCCCGCGGCTCGCGAGCTCCTCGATCAGGTCGTACGGCCGGAAGCCGCGGTTGGTCGAGTGAGTCGCGATGAGCCGCCGCAGCTCGCCGTCCCAGGGCAGCGGGGCCAGCTCGCGCGCCACGATCGCCAGCACCGCCCCGGGCCGGAGCCAGCGCGCAACGCGCGGCAGCACGACCGACCACTCCATCCAGTGCAGGCTCTCCGCGGCGACGGCGAGCGCGTAGCTCTCGTCGGGCTCGAAGCGCTCCGCCGGAGCCGCGTGCCAGCGCACCTGGGGATGCGCCGAGCCGGCGCGCGCGCGCGCGACCTCGAGCATGGGCCGCGAGGGGTCGAGCGCGTCGAGCGCCGCCACGCGGGGCGCCAAGGCCAGCGTGAGATCACCCGTGCCGCAGCCGAGCTCGAGCACGCGCGCCGGACCAGGCGCGAGCAGTGACTCGAGGATCTCCACCGTGCCGGCCGGATACGGCGGGCGCGCGCGGTAGGCGCGCACCACCGAGGGGTCGGCGAACTGCGACGCGAACTCGGCGGACAGGTGGGCGGGCCGGTCAGTCATCGTGGCAGTATGGGGCACCAGGAGGAGGGTCTCACGTGCACCGCAGCCGGCTCGCGACCGTCGTGATCGATTGCCCGAAGGAGGACTCGGACCGGAGCTTCGAGTTCTGGAGCCGCGCGCTCGGACGCGACGCCGTCCCGTTCGAGAACCCGATCTACGCGTCGCTGCGCGGGCGCGTGGGCGGCGAGGGCGGCCCGATCGTGCTTCTTCAGCGCGTGCCGGCCGCGGAGCGCGCGGTGCATCTCGACATCGAGACCGACGACGTCGAGGCCGAGGTCGCGCGCCTCGAACGGCTCGGCGCGCGCGTGAAGGCGCGCATCCGCAACCACGTGGTCATGGAGGCGCCCTCGGGTCACCCCTTGTGCGTGGTACCGGTGTACCGCGCCGACTTCCCGGCCAAGGCGACGGTCTGGGACTAGGCGTTCCAGCGCGCGGAGAGCGTGCGCGCGAACGGGACGAAGCCCAGTGACTCGGCGATGCGCAGCGCGGGCGCGTTCGCCGCCAGCGTCTGGTACTGCACGAGCAAGCCCAGGCCGAACGCGTGCGCGGCCGCGGCCTGCACCACGCGCCTGCCGAGCCCCCGGCTGCGCGCGCGCGGATCGGTCACGACCCCCACGTGCGCCACCGAGTCGAGCAGGCGCTGGAAGCCCGAGGCCGAGGCGAGCGCGCCCTCGTGCGCCCAGGCGAACAGCGGCGGCTCCGCAGCCTCGAGGTTCGCGTGCCGCCATTCCTCGGCTCGGACCGCGGCGCGCAGCGCGGCCAATGCCGGGTCGTGCGCCGAAGTCACCCTGACCACCGGCTGCGGCGGTGCGGGGGCGCGCTCGAGATACGCAAGGCAGGCCGGTCCCACGAACGCCGCCCCGGCGGGCAGCACGCGGGCGGCGGCCTCGCGCGTCAGGAGCCCGGCCGGGTCCGGATGCTCTCGCAGGGCGGCGTGAAGTGACTCTGGCGCCGCCACCACCACGGCCGACCCCGCGGCCAGCGCGTAGAACCCGCGCGGCTCGGCGTGGCGCAGCAAGGTGAGCCCGGACCGCGTGAGGTCGGCGGCGGAGCAGCCGAGCCGGGCGGCCCAGAACCCGGCGGGAGTCACAGCCGGGCCAGCAGCCGCGGCGCGAGCACGAGCAGCCCGATCGCCACCGCGCCCGCGGACGAGTGCTGCGAGCGCAGCAGGACGGCGATGCCGCGCAGCGCGAAGCGCACGCTGCGCAGCCGGCCGGTGAAGGTCAGTGACTCCGCTCTCTCTTGCAAGGCGACTCCTCTCGGGTCAGCCCTGCGCGGCCGCCCACTTCGGCTCGTAACCCGGGACCCAGC
>DATKAO010000225.1 GCA_035498015.1 Myxococcota bacterium | reverse complement strand
GGTGAGTCGTAGCGCAGGCCCTCCTCCACGAGCGTGGGCACGAGGTCGGGCTCGCGCTGCACGCGCGCGAGCTCGGCCGGGTTCCGGGTGAGCGCGAGCACGGTGTTGCCGAGCAGGTTGGTCGTGGTCTCGTTCCCGGCCACGAGCAGGAGCAGCGTGAAGATGGCGACCTCGGGGGCGGAGAGCGTCTCGCCCTCCTCGGCGCGCACGAGCGTGCTGATCAGGTCCTCGCGCGGCGAACGGCGCCGCTCTTCGATGACTTGCGCGAGATACTGGAAGAGCTCGATGAAGGCGATCGCGGGCGGCGTGCGGGAGCGGGACGGGTCGCCGTCGCCCGACGAGGCCACGATCGCATCGGACCAGCGCTTGAAGTCGTCGCGGCGTTCGGGGTCGACGCCGAGCAGCTCCGAGATCACCGTGACCGGCACGGGGATCGCGAGGTCGGTGACCAGGTCCATCTCGCCCTTGCCGCGCACGTCGGCGAGGCACGCGCGCGCGATCTCGCGCACGCGCGGCTCGAGCTCGGCGATGCGCCGCGGCGTGAAGCCGCGGTTCACGATCGCGCGCAGCGCGTCGTGGTCGGGCGGGTCGGTGAACACCACCGACTTCGCGCCCACGAGATCCTGCGGCGGGAACGGGAGCGAGGCGATGAGCTGCGCGACGCGCTCGGGCGGGACGTTCTGCGAGGCGAGCATCATCGAGGCCGCCGAGGCCCGGCCGTTCGAGCGCGTGTAGCGCATGGCGCGCGACGAGAACGTGACCGGGTCGCGCAGCACCTCGCGCACCTCGCGCTGGCGCGCGACGGCGTAGAAGCCAGTCTTCTCGATGAAATGCACGGGCGCGGCGCGGCGCAGCTCGGCGTAGAACGGGTACGGGTCGCGCTTGACGTCGGGGTGCGTGGGGTCGAAGGCGGGGCCGGTCATGCGTGCTCCTTCTTTCGCGCGCGCTGCGGGCGCAATGAGTCGACGAGCTCGGGCACGTGCTCGGGCCGGAACAGGCCGTAGACGAGCAGCCGCTTCAGCTCGCGCGTGAAGCGGGCCGTGACGGCGGGGATCTCGCCGGCGTCGTGCTCGGCATGCGCGCGCAGCGTCCAGACGAGACACGCGCCCACGATCACGTGCGCGAGCATCTCCGGATCGACGCCGCCGTGGGCGTGCGGACCGCGCACCGAGCGCGCCACGTGCGTCACGGCCCGCTCCCAGGCCCGGCGCGGCAGGGGCTCGCCCGCGAGCGTCAGGTGCAGCGCGAGCCGCGCGATCTCGGGCTGCTCCGCGAACGCCTGCATCATGCCTTCGAGCAGCTCGAGCGCGGGGTGGGGCTGCTCCAGCCGGGCCTGCAGCTCCTCGCCCATGGCCTCGAGCACGGCGCTCGCCAGCTCGTCGCGCGTGCGGAAGTGCTGGTAGGCCGTGGTGCGGTTCAGGCCCGCGCGGTGCGCGACCTCGGACACGGTGAGTGACTCGGGCCCGCGCTCGGCGACCATGCGGCGGCCGGCGTCGAGCAGCCGCTGCCGGTTGCGATCGAAGTCGCTGCGCCGGCGGCGGGGCGGGGCCTGGCTGGTCTCGGCCATGGCTCCTCTTATACGGCGGGCCGTCTCGAAATTCAACACCACTGTTGATGTTAAAAGACTCGAAGCGGCCGATCGCCTCGCCTGGGGCAGCGCGCCCCGGGAAAGGCCTCCCGGCGCGCTTCCCCTCCCGGCACCCGGCCTGCACTCTTCGCGGCACATGATCGCGTCGAGCTTCACACCTGGGTCGAGTCTCGCCGGCGGCGCGCTGATCGGGCTGGCGGCGGCGCTGCTCCTGCTGCTGGATGGCCGCGTGGCAGGAGTGAGTGGCATCCTCGGCCGCGCGCTTGTGCCGCGGCGCGGTGACTTCGCGTGGCGGCTCGCGTTCCTCGCGGGCCTGCCGCTCGGGGCGAGCTTCGTCGGCGCGCTCACCGGGCCGCTACACGGCTTCGAGATCACGCACAGCACCGAGCTCCTGGTCGCCGGCGGAATGCTCGTGGGCTACGGCACGTCACTGGGCAGTGGCTGCACGAGCGGCCACGGGGTGTGCGGGCTGGCGCGCGGATCGAAGCGCTCGCTGGCCGCCACGCTCACCTTCATGGCCGCGGGCGCGCTCACCGTGTTCGTGATGCGTCACGTGGTGGGGACGCGCTGATGCCGGTGCTCGCGGCGTTCCTCTCGGGCCTGCTCTTCGGCGCGGGGCTGTTCATCTCCGGCATGACGAATCCGGCCAAAGTCCTCGGATTCCTGGACTTCGCCGGCAGCTGGGACCCGAGCCTCGGGCTCGTGATGGGCGGCGCGCTCGCCGTGAACGCCGCGGCGTTCGCGGTCACCCGGCGCCGCGCCCGGCCGCTCTTCGCGGAGCACTTCGCGCTGCCGACGCGGCAGGACTTCGACCGGGAGCTGCTCGGCGGGTCGGTGCTGTTCGGCGTCGGCTGGGGGCTGGTCGGTCTCTGCCCCGGGCCTGCGCTCGCGGACCTCTTGCGCGGGGAGTTGCCGATCTACCGCTTCGTCGGCGCCATGGCCGTGGGCATGCTGTTCGCGGGTGTGAGGCGTCTCCTTTACACCACCGAAGCCCCTGGGTAACCTCGCCGCAACTCATTCCTCCATTCCTCCTCCGAAGCCAGCGCCGGTCCTGTTTCTCCGCTCCTCCCCCCGGTCGTGAGGATGTGGCCGCGCGGTAGTCATGGCGGGGCTCGGTTGCGGATCCGATCACTAGAGCTCGTAGGCTTCAAGTCTTTCGCGGACAAGACCGTGTTCGCGTTCGACCGGGGCATCTCTGCGATCGTCGGCCCGAACGGCTGCGGCAAGTCGAACGTGATCGACGCGCTGCGCTGGGTCATGGGCGAGCAGAACCCGCGCCACCTGCGCGGCCGCGGCATGGACGACGTGATCTTCGCGGGCACCGAGAAGAAGCCCGCCGTCGGCATGGCCGAAGTGACTCTCACGCTCGACAACTCCGACGGGCTGGCCGCGCCGCCCTACGGCGGCTTCTCCGAGATCCAGATCTCGCGCCGGCTCTACCGCGACGGCGAGAGCGAGTATCTGATCAACAAGACGCCGGTGCGGCTGCGCGACGTGCTCGACTTCTTCCTCGACACGGGCGTGGGCACGCGCGGCTACACGATCGTCGAGCAGGGCCACATCGCCGAGCTCGTGTCGTCGAAGCCCGACGAGCGGCGGATCATCTTCGAGCAGGCCGCGGGCATCGGGAAGTACCGCCAGCGCCGCAAGGAGACCGAGTCCAAGCTGCGCGCGACCGAGCAGAACCTGTTGCGCGTGAACGACATCCTGGTCGAGCTGCGGCGCCAGATCGGCTCGCTCGACCGCCAGGCCGCCAAGGCCAACCGCTACAAGAAGCTGCGCGCCGAGCTGCGCGACCTGGAGCTGGTGGTCGCGCACGAGAGCTACGCCAGTGACTCGGGCCGGCTGCGCGAGGCGGAGCGCCAGCTCGAAGCGCTCCGCGCCGAGGGCGTGGGCCTCGACGCGCGCGCGGCCCGCGCCGACGCCGAGCTCGAGACCGCGCGCCGCGCGCACCTCGACCGCGAGCGCGAGCTGTCGCGCGCGAGCGAGGCGCTGTACGCGCTGCGCAGCCAGATCCAGTCGCTCGAGAGCCGCATCGGCTACGAGAAGCGCGAGCGGGCGGGGCTCGTGTCGCTGGCGGACGAGCGCGAGCAGGAGCTGCACGAGCTCGAGTCACGGCTCGCGGCCGACGGCGGGGCGCTGCGCGACGCGCTGGCCCGCCTGGCCGAGCTGGAGGAGCGCGTGCGTGCCGACGAGCTCGAGCTCGCCCGGCGCGACACCGAGCTGCACGACCACGCCGAGAGACTCGCGGCCGCGCAGGGCCGGCGCGAGGCGCTGCACGCGCGCCTGGTCGAGCTCTCGGCCGACGAGGCCTCGGTCGGGGCGCTCGCGGACAAGCTCGAAGAGCGGCGCGCCGAGCTCGAGCTGCGGCTGCGCGACAGCGAAGACGCGATCGAGCACGGCGCCCAGCAGGTCGAGGAGATCCTGCGCGACGAGGCGGGCCTCGAGGGCCGGCTGCGGCTGGGGCTGGCCGAGCGCGACGACCACGGCCGGCAGCTCGCCGAGTCACTGCGCCTGGCGGAGAAGACGCGCGAGCACGAGCGCAGCCTGTCGCGCGAGCTGTCCGCCGAGCGCGAGAGACTCCAGCTCGCCCACGCGCAGCTCGAGTCGCTGCGCGAGATCGAGCAGAGCGAGTCGCGGCGCGCGGCCGAGCTCCTGGAACGCCTGCCCGCCAGCGAGCGCGCGCGCGTGCGCGGCTGGCTGTCCGAGGCGCTGCGCAGCGCCGACGGCTACGAGACCGCGGTCGAGGCCGTGCTGGCGCAGCGGCTCGAGGGACTGCTCGTCGACGATGGCGCCACCGCGCTCGACCTCCTGCGCCAGGTGCGCAGCGGTCGTCTGGGCCGCGCCACGGTGCTGGCGCTCGACGCCGGCCGCGAGAGCGCGAACACGGGCTTCGTGCCCTTGGGCCGCCCGCTCGCCGACTTCGTGAGCGCCGACGCGCGCAGCGCCCCGGTGCTGCACCGGCTCTTGCGCGACGTGTATCTGGTCGACGACCTGGCCGACGCGATCTCGCGCTTCGGCGTCGACCACCCGCCCGCCACGTTCGTGACTCGCTCGGGCGAGGTGCTCGACCGCAGCGGCGCGCTCAGCGGCGGCTCGGGCGCGCCCGGCGCGCTGACCCGCGGGGCCGAGATCCGGCGCCTGTCGGCCGCCACGGCCGAGCTCGAGCCGCGCGTGGCATCGCTCGCGGCCGAGCTCACCGCCACCACGGCACGCATCGAGTCACTGGCGCGCGAGATCGAGAATACGCGCAGCCGCCGCCACACCGCCGACATCGCGGTGGTCAACGTCGAGAAGGACCTCGAGCGCATGCGCGAGCGCGGCAAGGCGGCGCACGACTCGCTCGAGCTGTCGAAGATCGACAAGCGCGGGCTCACCGAGTCACTCGAGAGCCTGGCCGAGGAGCGCGTGCGCGCGCTCGAGCGCCGCGACGAGCTGGCGCGCGAGCACAACCGCGCCGAGGCCGGCCGCGGCGAGCTGCAGCTCCAGCTGCAGAACCTGGCGCGCGAGCTGGAACGGGTGGAGCAGCGCGTGGTGCAGGCGCGCATCGAGCTGGCCGAGCTGGGCGCGCGCCGCGACCAGGAGACCCAGGCCCGCGACCGGCTGCAGACCGCCGTGGGCGAGGGCCGCGAGCGCATCGAGCGCCGGCGCGAAGAGGTGAGGGGCGCGCGCGAGCGCGCCGCCGAGCTCGCGCGCTCCGCGGAGCAGGCCCAGGTCGAGCTCGACGCCCAGATCCGCCTCGAGGAAGAGCAGCGCCGGCACCAGGCCGGCCTGCGCGACGCCTACGACGCCAGCGCCAGCGAGCTCGAGTCACTCGAGGTCGAGGTGCGCGCCGCCACGCGCGAGCGCGAGGCGCTGCGCGAGCGGCTCGCCGCGCACGAGCTGTCGGTGCACGACGCGCGCATGAAGCTCGAGCAGCTCGTGGCCGGCATCCGCGAGCGCTACGAGGTCGAGCTCGGAACCTTCAGCCCCGCGGCCGAGCTGCCGGGCACGCCCGAGGAGCGCGCGGCCGAGCTCGAGCGCGTGCGCCAGGCGCTGCGGTCACTGGGCGAGGTGCACCTGGGGGCGATCGAGGAGTACGAGGAAGTCTCCGAGCGCTGCCGCTATCTCAGCGAGCAGAAGTCGGACCTCGAGCTGTCGATCGAGCGGCTGCGCGGCGCGATCGCCCGCATCAACCGCACCAGCCGCGAGCGCTTCCGCGAGACCTTCGACGCGGTCGACAAGGTGTTCCAGACCGTGTTCCCGAAGATGTTCGAGGGCGGGCGCGCGCACCTGTCACTCACCGAAGACGAAGACGTGCTCGAGGCGGGCATCGAGATCCACGCCCAGCCGCCGGGCAAGAAGCTGCAGAACGTGAACCTTTTGTCGGGCGGCGAGAAG
>DATKAO010000224.1 GCA_035498015.1 Myxococcota bacterium | reverse complement strand
GCCATGCCGGGCATCGGCAACGCCGGCGCGCGCGAGGCGGCCGCGGCGCAGAGTGACTCGCGTGGCTACGAACGCGCCGAAGTGACTGCGCCGCGCGCGCAGGCCGGGCCCAGCCAGCCCAACGCCAAGCTGCGCGGCGTGCCGCTCGGGTCACTGGCCGCGTGCCGGAACGATCGGTTGGAAGACGATCTCAAGCAAAAGGTGCTCGCAGCCGTTCGGAATCGTGAGGAGTGTGCGAGCGCCGCCGGGCGCTACCGCTTCGTCGAGACCAAGAACCTGAACGCAGTACTGATGTGGATCGACCGTGCACCGGGGCGCGCGGAAGGCGACCGCTGCGCCGAGCTGTCATACGCGCTGTCGTGTCTTCGCGGGGGGGCCCGATGAACAAACTGATTCGCATGGCCGTCGGGCTGGGATTCGCGCTCGCGCTGGGAGCGCGTGCCGCGCAGGCCGGCTCGGAGTCGCAGGTGTGGTCGGGGTATCTCGACTACGCGTACGTGTACTCCTCCGCCGACGCCAAGTCCCTGTCCGAGCGCCTCAAGGGCTACGGCAACGAAGCCGGCGTCTCGCTGGAGCGCTACACGACCGACTACTTCGGCACGCTCGCGCCGCACGAGGGCGAGGGCAACGACGCCGAGAACCAGACCCGGCGCAAGGCGATCGCGTACCTGCTCTTGTATCTGCAGAGCGGAAACGCGGACCAGCTGGAGACCAGCGCCAAGACCATCCGCGAGCTGGCGCACCGGCTCGACCGGCACGAGAACAGCTACTGGTATCACTACATCCTGGCGCACCGCGCGCTCGAGCGCGGCAACGCCGGCGACTTCGTGAGCGAGGTGTTCGACCTGTGGCTCACCGTGGTGGTGCCGATCGAGGCCACCTACGCCACGCTCGACACGCTCTCGCTCAGTGACTCGCCGAACTCGGGCTTCGTCGCGGCGCTGCCGTACGTGTACGAGAACCTGGCGCGCCTGATCGTGCTGCGCACGCAGGAGAAGGGCGTCGACCGCGAGCTCGACCCGCTGGGCGTGGTCGTGCGCATGCTGTACGACAACCGGGTCGGCGCGTATCCCGACGTGATTCCCGCCGCCGCCTCGTCGCGCGCGTACCTGGAGCGCATCGTCGAGCGCCTGAACGGCGCCGAGTCCGACGAGGGCAGCCTGACCTTCACGCTGGCGCTGCTCGAGGCCAGCAAGCAGCACGAGAACGCGCGGTCGCTCCTGGCCAAGCAGGGGCTCTCGGCCGACACGCAGCGCGCCATGCGCACCGCCGCGGGCGCCTACGAGGTCGCGTTCAAGCGCGCGAGCACCGTGGGCGGCCAGTGCGCGGTGTACACGCGCGTGCTGCGCGAGATCGGCGAGCTGTACGCCGCGCGCCAGAGACTCGGGGATTCCGAGACCGAGATCGAGATGCCCTTCTCGATCGAGGGCGCGATCGGCGTGTACGCCACCCTGCGCGGCTCGCTCACCGGCGAGGAGTGGCGCAAGCAGGGCTTCTCCAACCAGACGCGCGAGCAGTATCTCGACGCCATGCAGCGGCTCTGGGAGGAGATCCAGGAGACCAGCCTGAACGTCGGCGACTACTACGTGTCGCGCAGCGTGAAGGAGCCGGCGCGCGCCGACGAGATGGCGCGCAACGGCGCGCGCGTGTACGGGCGCTATCTCAGCTTCTTCCACCAGTACGCCACCGAGGAAGGCAAGGAGTCACTGCCGGACTCCGCCTACTTCGCCGCCTTCGAGGCCGCGAAGGGCGTCGGCGGCGCGCTGCTGTCCTACGCGCAGAAGCCCACGCCGGGCGAGGTGCGGCTGGGCACCGAGCGCTATCGCGCCGCGCTCATGCTGTTCCCGTTCGATCGCGAGCTGTGGCCGGCGATCACCGCGGCGCTGGCGCGCCACGGCCGGCAGAGCGAATACGCGGCGCTCGCACGCCCGATCGCCGAGCACGTGACCCGCTCGCGCGCGATCCAGTCGTGGATCGACCAGAAGGAGCCCGAGGCCGACCGCATCGCGCGCGTGCGCCGCGCGCTCGCCGACAGCGAGGTCGTGCTGTACATGGGCTTCGCCGAGAGCACGAAGATCCCCGACCTCGAGCACGAGCTGTCCACGCTCTCGAGCAAGCGCAGCGACGCCGCGCGCGAGGTCGACCGCCTGACCAAGAAGCGCGACGAGCTGCGCAAGTCGTCGCGCTCCGACGTGCCGGCGGCGGCCGACGACGCCGGGGTCGACGCCGGCTCGCAGGACCTGGCCGACGTGGCGCAGGCGCTGTCCGACGCGCAGGCGCAGGTCGCCCGGCTCGACCAGCAGATCAGCGCGCGCACCCGGGCGCTCCCGCTCTACAAGGAGACACTGGCCACCGACGGCCTGGCCGAGGAGCTGCGCACGCGGCGCGACCACCCGGTGCACACGCTGTTGCGGCGCATGTACCACGAGCTGCGTTCGGCGGCGGAAGCCAAGGAGAAGCAGTGAGATGACCCGGTCACTCGTTCGGCTCGGCCTGTGCTTCGCGCTCGCGGCGGGCTCGCTGGGCTGCGGCTCCAAGACCTATCTGCCCAAGAGCTTCGGCCAGCCCGAGAAGTCGGCCGAGGAGAACGCGCCGCTCGGCGGCCCGTCGCTCGACCAACGGCGCGAGAACATGACGCGCATGTGGAAGGACCTCGTGCACTTCCAGACCGCGCTGCGCGACTCACAGGAGCGCAGCGACCGCACGACCACCAACGCGCTGGCGTTCTTCATCGGCTCCTACATGAACATGCACCTCGAC